>CAIXLU010000078.1 GCA_903920315.1 uncultured Oscillochloris sp. | reverse complement strand
CGGGATTGCGATGTGCCCATTGGGGGTGGGTCGGGGCGCATCGTGATGCGCCCACCGGCGTGGGTCGGGGCGCATCGTGATGCGCCCACCGGCGTGGGTCGGGACGCATCGCGATGCGCCCACCGGCGTGGGTAGGGGCGCATCGCGATGCGCCCTTCCGGCATCGCGATGCACCCCTACGGGATTGCGATGTGGCATTGTCCCGCATTATAGCAACGGCCCCACCAGGCTGCGGAAGGGTTCGGCCAGGGTCTCAGGATCCACGGCACCGCCGCGTAGACGGGTGGCCAGGGCGCGCAGGGCGGCGGCCGCATCGAGCCAGGGCGAGCCCGGTGCCTTGCCGGCGGCGGCTTGGTTGGCTACGTCCTCCAGGCGCGTGGCGAATTCGGCCCGCTCCTGCGGGCCAACCTGCGGATTGCTCAGGGCGGCGGCGGCGGCTTGGATGAAGGGTAGGATTTGGGTGATGACCGAGGTGAGGATGGGGCGCTGCGCAGGCGGGACGACCTCCAGCATCGTCGCCAGATGACCAGCCATTGCGTTGGCTTCCTCATCCTCAGGCACGTCCTCGTCCTTGTCAGGGGTACCGGCGATGCTGCGCTCCATATTCTCTAGTGCGCCGATGAACATGTCCGGCAGTCCGGCACGGAGTTGGGTGGCCCGTGCGGCCATTCCTGGCTCATCGCGCAGCCAGAGTTGGAGCAGGTGCAGGAACTCGTTGGTCGCTGGGATGGGCAGCGGGCGCACGGCCCGCAGCAGGGCCAGGTCGGCAGCCAGCGCCTCGCGTGCATCCCCATCGCCCTCGCGGATTACCCCGATCACGGTGTTGCACGTCGCGTTAAGCAGGGCCGCCAGGCTTTCCCCACCGCGCTCGCCATCGCGCCAGGCGATGATCGCGTCGCGCAGGCCGGGCGGCGGCGCACCAGCGAGTGCCGCCTCCATCTGCTGGATGATGCTGGCAACCTGCGCAGCATCGGAGGCCGCGCCCATACCCTGGAGGAGATCGAAGCTTGTGCGCGCATTGTGCAGCGCGGTCGCATGGTCGCCCTGGCGAAATTGAAGAATAGCCATATTTGCCAGGGTGGCGCTCTTGCCTTTGATGTCGCCCAGACTCTCCCTGATGGTGAGGGACTGCGCGTAGAGGCGCATGGCCCCCGCCAGGTCGCCCCGCGTCACCAGCACATTCGCCATCGCGTGCAGGGTGGCGCTCTTGCCTTTGATGTCGCCCAGGCTCTCCTGGATGCGGAGGGACTGCTCGTAGAGGCCCATGGCCCCCGCCAGGTCGCCCCGCGTCACCAGCACATTCGCCATCGCGTGCAGGGTGGCGCTCTTGCCTTTGATGTCGCCCAGGCTCTCCCTGATGGTGAGGGACTGCGCGTAGAGGCGCATGGCCCCCGCCAGGTCGCCCCGCGTCACCAGCACATAAGCCATCTCGTGCAGGGTGGCGCTCTTGCCTTTGATGTCGCCCAGACTCTCCTTGATGGTGAGGGACTGCTCGTAGAGGCGCATGGCCCCCGCCAGGTCGCCCCGCGTCACCAGCACATTCGCCATCGCGTGCAGGGTGGCGCTCTTGCCTTGGATGTCGCCCAGACTCTCCGTGATGGTGAGGGACTGCTCGTAGAGGCGCATCGCCCCGTCGAGGTCGCCCCGCGTCACCAGCACATTCGCCATGTTGTTTAGGGTTGGTGCTCTCTGCGCCTGATCTTCCTCGCCTTCTAAGAGTGGCAACGCTGTTTCGTAACTCACCAATGCGAGAGCTAGGTCTCCACGCAGTTCAGCCTGCGCTGCTACCTCGACGAGATAGCGATAGGTGAGCGTGCGATCCTCCGTCTTCTGTGCCATCTGTGCCGCGAGGTCAATGGCGTAGGTCGCTTCTACGACCCGCCCAAACATCCGCAGGATGATCGCCAGATTCCACGCATCCCAGCCGCGCCGCTCCTCCAGCCGATAGGGCAGCGCCGCAATCAGATCGGGCAGGTAGAACTGGGTTAATCGGGCGACCTCTGGGTCATATCTGATGCCTTTATCCCCATAGGCTCGGCTGATCCGCCCCGCTGCCCAGATGCCGTAGCGTTCGCGGGCCGCGCTGAGGTCGCTGGCCTCGGCCCGCGAGCGCACCACCTGGGCAATCACCGGCTGGAAGGCGTAGGCATGAGGCCAGTTGCGCTCGGTGTCGCGCTCGCCAACGCCCTGGAGCAGCGAGCGATCCTGGAGGTATTCCAGCCGTGTGTGGGCCTGGTCGCTAAACCACTCTTTCTCATCTTCCAGCCCCCACACCACCGCAGCGTGCAGCGGGGTGATCACCGGGTTCGCCACGACGGAGATCTCGTAGAGTGCCTGACGCAACTCGGCGCTCAGGGCGTCAATTGAGAGGCCAACGTTCACCTGCACGGATCGCTGGTGGAAGGGTACGCCAGACTGCTCAGCCTTTAGCAACTCAGCGTCGAGGTTGGCCAGAAACTCGGCCTCGGTCTGGTTACTATTCCCCCAGCGTGCGGCGGCAAGCTGGATGGCCAGGGGGCTGCCGGCCACCGCATGGGATACCTGGCCCGGCAGGGCTTCGCTATGCTTCCG
>CAIXLU010000077.1 GCA_903920315.1 uncultured Oscillochloris sp. | reverse complement strand
GTCAAGTTCACCGAGGCGGGCGGGCAGGTTAGCCTGGAGGTTCAGACCGACGCCGAGGCGGGCGTCGTCCGTTTTGCCGTGGAAGACACGGGCATCGGGATGAACCCGGAGGGGATGGGTCGGCTGTTCCAGTCCTTTGTCCAACTCGATTCTCGCTTGAGCCGCCAGCATGAAGGCACCGGGCTGGGGTTAGCTCTCGTGCGCCGTCTCGCGGAACTGCACGGCGGCAGTGTCACGGTGGAGAGCGAACTCGGCCAGGGCAGCCGCTTTACCATCGCGCTGCCCTACACCTCACGCAAGATGATGGCGCAGAACCCTGCCGACCATGAGTTGATCGTGGGGGACAACGCTCTCCGCGCAGCCCTCGTCGAGGCACCGATCATCACGCCGCCGCATGAGCAATCCCCGGCAGGCGTGCGCGTCCTGATAGTCGAGGACAACACGATCAACATCACCACCGTCGGTGATTATCTGCACGACCGAGGCTACCATGTGGTGATTGCCCGCACGGGCCGCGAGGCGCTCGACATCGTGGCAGAGTCGCGTCCGGATGTGATTCTGATGGATATCCGGATGGCCGAGATGGACGGGTTGGAGACAACCCGCCACCTGCGGGCCATGCCCGACTATCAGGACACGCCGATCATCGCCCTGACCGCGCTGGCCATGCCCGGCGACCGGGAGCGCTGCCTGACCGCCGGCGCGAATGAGTACCTGACCAAGCCCGTCCGTCTGAAGGGACTTGTAGAGACGATGCAGCGGCTGTTGAAATCCGCTTCCCTCACTCCCCCGTAAAAGTCGGTGTCCGCTTCTCCACAAAGGCGCGCATACCCTCCTTCTGATCCTGGGTATCAAAGAGCATGTAGAAGTTACGCTTCTCGATCTCCAAGCCTTCGCGCAGGGTGGTTTCGGCGGCGTAGCGCACGGCGTCCTTGGCCATCTGGACGGCCAGGGGCGGGCGGGAGGCGATCTTTGCGGCCAGACGGCGAGCCTCGCTTGGGAGCGATTCGGCGGGGTAGACATGGCTCACGAGACCGTAGGCGGCGGCTTCCTGGGCCGAGATCAGATCGCCGGTGAGGATGAGCTCCATGGCGCGGTAGGGGCCAATGGCGCGGGTGAGGCGCTGGGTGCCGCCCGCGCCGGGGATAACTCCGATGTTGATCTCGGGCTGGCCAAACTTGGCCGTGTCGCTGGCTAGGATGATGTCGCACATCATCGCCAGTTCACAGCCGCCGCCCAGGGCGTAGCCGCTTACGGCGGCGATGATCGGCTTGCGGCAATCCCGGATGCGATTCCACTTGGCGATGATCTGGCTGACGTGCAGCTTCATCGGAGAGGACTCGATCATGGCCTTAATATCGGCTCCGGCGGCGAATGCCCTCGGCCCGCCGGTGAGGATCAGCACGCGAACAGAGTCGTCGGAGTCGCAGGCATTCACCGCCGCGATCAACTCGTCCATCAATTCAGGACTCAGGGCGTTCAGGGCTTTCGGACGGTTGAGGGTGATCGTCGCAATATACTCCGACACCTCGGTCAGCACTAGTCGTTCGTCACTCATCGGACGTTCCTTTCACTCAACACTGAGTTCTTCCAGTTCCAGCCACTGCTCCCCCGGCGCGTCCAGTAGTCCCCAGCCAAAACGCCCTTGCGGAGTCACAATGAAGTACTGATTATCAATCCAGGCCACGAAACACATGGGGCCACGCGGCGAGGGTACCTTCTCCAGAACGAGATGCCCGTCTACCGCCAGCGAGCTATGTTTCTCGCCCCAGATTATCACAAAACTGTGCCTGTCCTCCATGCTCTCTTCCAACGGTGCCTCGGCAACACCAACCGCACGCTGGATGTGCGGCCAGAGGACGCGGTATCCCGCGTAGCTGCGCATGAGCGGCACGGCCAGGGGAGCCAGGGGCAGCAATGCCAGCGCCTGCGGTCGCCCGGTATCAATCACCGCCGCCTTCCAGCCGCGCCCCGGCACCCCCAGGGCCAGGGGCATATCCGAGGGGGACGAGGCGTAGAAGAACCAGATCGCCCGTGGTGGCACCGGGAGCCGCGCCCACGGGTAGTTCCACAGGCCAAAGCCAGCGGTGCCACGCAGTTCGCCCGCCGGGTGCGAAAATCTCGCCCGTAGCCGGATTGTTAATGGTGGGCGGTGGGGGAGGCGGGGGATGGGGGATGGAGACAACCTGCCGTAGTCGTCAATTTGGACATCAGAGTAGACCCGTGCCGTTGCGTCACGGGTTGTCAGGCGTAGGCCATTGTCCGAAGTCGTTACCCGTCCTGTTCCCACCTGATAGATATCCATGACATTACCAAATACCGCAAAAGTTACCCTGCCACATCAAGCGCCCGGCCCGTAAACGGGCGGGCTAGGTCTACGAAGGCCGCTGAAGCGGCCTGCCTGAGGCCGCAATCTAGTAGGGGCGCAGCAGTCGCCTCCTCATACAATCAATTATCGCCGTGACGGGGAGGCGACTGCTGCGCCCCTACGATCCGCCGTGACAGGGTATTTCCACACCCCGTCACCCCGTCACCCCATCACACCTTCACCACCCCCAGCGTCACTGTCCCCGTATCAATCTCCACCGTCTCAACATGTGCGCCCGCTGGTGCATCACCCATCACCAGGCTGTCGGTGAGGGTCTCTCCGCACAAGTAGTCGTCCCAAGCGGCGAGGGTCTGGGCCAGCAACTCGGCGGTAGCGGCATCTTCGGCAGTCAGGGTCAAGGCAATCCGGTCAGAGATTGCCAGACCGGCCTGCTTGCGCGCATCCTGCACGCCACGCACGAGATCGCGGGCAACACCCTCCCGGCGTAGCTCGGCGGTCACGGTGGTGTTGAGGGCCACCAGCATGCCGTCACTATCGGCCACGGCATAGCCCTCGGGAGCGCTGCTCTCCACCAGCAGTTCATCGGGCAGCAGTTCCAACTCCTGGCCGTCTACCGTCAGGCGCACTGGCTGACCTGCCTCCAGCGCGTGGGCCACTGCACGGGCATCTGCGCCCGCCAGAGATTTAAGGGCGACGGTGAGGGCTGGCACCTGCTTGCCGTATTTCTTGCCCACCAGACGTAGATTAGGCTTGAAGCGGTACTCGACGATGTCCGATCCGGCATCCAGGTAGCGTACTGCCTTCACATTCAGCTCATCGCGCAACTCGGCCTCGAAGCGGCGCAGACCCTCGGCGGCGGCGGGCGTACTGGCCCGCAGCCACAGCTCACTCAGCGGCTGGCGCACCTTCAATCCTGCCGTCTTGCGCGCCGCCCGCCCCAGCGATACCGCGCCCAGCAGCGCCTCGGTATCGGCCACGAGTTGGTCGTCCAGCAGCGCCGTGTCTACCAGGGGCCAGGACGCGAGGTGTACGCTCTCGGGGATTTTTGATTTTTGATTTTTGATTTCTGATTGAGCTTCATCTGCCACAATCTGCAATCCCGTGGGGATTTTAGATTTTAGATTGGGGATTGGGGATTGGGCCTTGTCCTCTGCAATCTGCAATCTAAAATCCAAAATCTGCAATCCCGTCAGGTTGCGATACAGTTCCTCGGCCAAGTACGGCGCGAAGGGCGCAACCAGTTTCGCTACGGTGAGCAGGCAGGTATAGAGGGTATGATAGGCTGCCTGCTTATCGGCATCGGCCCCGCTCTTCCAGAAACGCCGCCGGTTGCGCCGCACATACCAGTTCGAGAGTTCGTCTACAAAGACCTCAATCGCCCGCGCTGCCGGGAAGACCTCGTATGCCTCCAGGTTCGCCGTGACATCGCGCACCAGCCCGTTCAGCCGGGCCAGCGCCCATTGGTCAATGGGCTGAAGAGACGGAGCATGCTCCGTCTCTTCAGCCGCTGCGGGAGTCCACTCGTCTAGGTTGGCGTAGGTAACGAAGAAACTGTAGGTATTCCACAACGTCAGCATAAACTTGCGCAGGCTCTCGTTCACCAGCGCCCCGCTGAAGCGGCGCGGGTTGCCGGGCGGAGCGGCAGTGAACAGGTACCAGCGCAGGGCGTCCACGCCGTACTGCGCAATCACGTCGGCGGGCATAATAATATTGCCCTTGCTCTTGCTCATCTTCTGCCCATGCTCGTCCAGAATGTGGCCCAGGCAGATCACATTATGGAAAGCGGGTCGGTCGAAGAGTAGGGTGCTGATGGCATGCAAGGTATAGAACCAGCCACGGGTCTGATCGACCGCCTCGCAGATATAGTCTGCGGGATGAGCGGACTCGAAGATCTCCTTGTTCTCAAACGGATAATGCCACTGGGCCACGGGCATCGAGCCGCTGTCGTACCAGCAATCGGCCACATCCGGGATGCGGCGCATCGTGCCGTGCTGTGGATCTTCCCAGGTTAGTTCATCTACATAGGGCCGGTGCAGATCGAGATCCTGAAGCGGGCGTCCGACCTTCTGCTCCAGTTCGGCCAGCGAACCGATACACTCAGCATGAGTGCCGTCGGCGCTCAGCCAGATGGGCAGGGGCGTGCCCCAGTAGCGCTCGCGGCTGATCGCCCAGTCAATATTATTCTCTAGCCAGTTGCCGAAACGCCCGTCGCGGATATGCTCAGGCACCCAGTGGATCTGCTGATTATTGGCCACCAGATCGGCCTTAAACGCCGTGGTGCGGATATACCACGAGCGTTTGGCGTAGAAGAGCAGCGGTGTACCGCAGCGCCAGCAAAACGGGTAATAGTGGCGCACTCGCCCGCTCTTGAGGAGCAGCCCGCGCTCCTTCAGGTTGCGGGTGATGTCCGGATCCGCCTCCTTAAAAAACTTCCCGGCGAAGCCCAACTCGGCGAACTCGGGCATCACCTTGCCGTTCAGATCAACCGAGAAAAGTGTGGGTAGCCCGTGCTTGCGACCCACCTCCAGGTCGCCGTAGGCCGGGGCGATGTGGACAATGCCGGTGCCGTCATCCATCGTCACGATCTCGTCAGCGATCACACGGTACGCGGTGATTATGTCAACTACATCACCAGGGCCGGGCACGCCCGTGAAGAGGTTCTCGTAACGCAGGCCCACCAGATCGTTACCCTTGAGCGTGCGCAGCAGCGTGTAGCCCTCACCGAGCGCCTTAGGCAGCAGAACCTCGGCCATGATCAGCCGTTCGCCGTTATGCTCCACCACGGCGTAGGTCGCATCGTGCTTAACCGCCAGGGCCACATTAGCCGGCAGCGTCCAGGGCGTGGTTGTCCAGGCCACCAGAAAGGCACCGCGCAGGGACTCGGCCAATTCCGTTGCCTGTACGCCCGCACCCGGCGCGGTTGCCCCGCTCACCCGAAACTTGATAAAAACGCTCGGGTCGTCCACATCGTCGCGGGCACCCTGCGAGACCTCGTGGTCGCTCAGGCCGGTACCGCAGCGCGGGCAGTGCATCGTCACCTTGTAGTCACGGAAGAGCAGATCGCGCTCCCAGAGCTGGCGAAAAATCCACCAGAGCGACTCGATATACTTGTTATCGTAGGTGTAGTAGCCGTCGGGGCTGACCCAATAGGCAATGCGCTTGGTGAAGGACTGCCACTCCTGAATATACTCCCAGACATTCTCCCGGCAGCGGGCGTTAAACTCGGCAATGCCGTACTTCTCGATGTCGGGCTTGCCGCTGAAGCCAAGCTGCTTCTCGACCTCGATCTCCACCGGCAGACCGTGGGTATCCCAGCCCTCGCGACGACCGATGATCTTATAGCCCTGCATAGCCCGATAGCGGCAGATGATGTCCTTAAACGTCCTGCTGATCACATGATGCAGGCCGGGCCGACCGTTGGCTGTGGGTGGCCCCTCGTAGAAGACAAAGGGCTTGCTGCCCGAGGCCAGCGACTTCTCGACGATCTGATTGTCTTCCCACCAAGCGAGGATCTGCTCTTCAAGCTCTGGGAACGAGACAGTCGTCTCGACAGGTTTAAACATGCGCTATGCCTTTCGCAAAGAATACAAAAAAACCCCGCCCCGCTGTCGGTGGCCAACAGGCCACACAGACAGGGGACGAGGCGACATGTGCCCCGTGGTACCACCCCAGTTCAGATTTTAGATTTGCGATTTGCGATTTTGGAACACCATCCAAAATCTAAAATCCAAAATCTAAAATAACTGCACTCAACGCTTTGTGTTGATAACGGAGTACAACTCCGGGCGCAGCTACTATCGTGTTGATTTCGCCTGCCAGCTCGGGGGTGATCTTCACTGTGCGCTCTACCGTCCGGCTTCCACCGCCCCGGACTCGCTAGTATAAGAGTGTGCGCAGCTACTCTCCCCGTCATCGCCATTGGTTTGGGAAGTATAGCAATCCTGTGCAGAGCCGTCAAGCAGCGAGGATCTGCTCACAGGGCATGAGTCACGTGCCCGGCCCGTAAACGGGCGGGCTCTTGTCCGCGAAGGCCGCCTGCGCGGCCTTCGTGACAAGAGCCGAGGCGTTTACGCCCACGGCGATTATGTTATACTGGTTCCATCCATTCATCCCATTCTATATTGAGGGCGTATGCATCTCATCAAAAAGTACGCCAACCGCAAGCTCTACCACACCAACAAGAAGCAGTACATTACCCTGGAAGGTATTGCACGGTTGGTGCAGGACGGCGAGGCGATCAAGATACTTGATAATGAGACAGGCGACGACATTACGTCAAGTATCTTGGCCCAGGTTGTCCTCCAAGTCCGTGGTCGTAGTGCCCCGCAACTCCCCACCACACTGCTCACCGGGATGATCCAGTTTGGTGGCGATACCTTGGCGAACCTGCGCCGTACGCTCTTCGACTCGCTCGGTGGTATTTATTTGATTGAAAATGAAATTGGTCGTCGTATTGATATTTTGATCAGTGGTAGCAAGATCAGCGCTGAAGAGGCTGTCTACTGGCGACGACTGCTGCTCAGCGACGAATTTGCCGAGAGTGCGAAGACCCACATGGCGGATCAGAACATTGATATGCCCAGCCGCAACGATGTCGTTCAGCTGAACTCGCAGGTTGATGCGCTGGCCTCGATTGTCGAGCAAATTCTCACGAAACAGTGACGGTGCGAACATAAGGGACACCAATGGCGGGGATTACGTTCGACCATGTGTGGAAGCAGTACGGTGAGGTAGCGGTTCTCAAAGACCTGACTATCGAGATTAGCGACGGTGAGTTCCTGGTGTTGGTTGGCCCCTCGGGCTGTGGTAAATCCACCGCCCTGCGCTGTCTGGCTGGCCTGGAGGAGATCACCAAGGGCCGTATTATCATTGGCGACCGTGTGGTGAATGATGTGCCGCCCAAAGATCGCGATATTGCGATGGTCTTTCAG
>CAIXLU010000076.1 GCA_903920315.1 uncultured Oscillochloris sp. | reverse complement strand
CCGATAGTGCCGCCAACGCCCGCCAGCAGTGGCACCAACTCACCGCCCCCTGGCGCGAGAGTGACGACATTGGCGCGACTCCCCCCTCGCCCGCCGCAGCGGGAGAGGGGGGCTGGGGGGGTGAGGGCGTAGATTCCCCGCGCCCAATCACCGTCGCCGAACTGGCCACCGGCGATAATTTGCTCATCGTCGGCAACCGAGGCAGTGGCAAGACCACATTATTGCAGGCTCTCCTGACCCACCGCCAGCGCCGCTGCTACGTCCTCGACCCACACAGCCACCCCGGCAAATGGCCCGCCACCGCCAAGGTTCTCGGCGGCGGACGCGACTTCGCCACCATTTACGCCACCCTGCTACGCGGCGAGGATGAGCTGACCAAACGGGCCCAGGCGCTGAACACCGACGCCGGGGCCAGATTCGCCCCCTTCACCCTGGCCTCCGATGAGTGGGGCAGCGTCACCAGCGAGATTGTCGTCGGCAAAGACCAGGACTCGCCGGGACGGCTGATGATCCGATTACTGAAAGAGGGCAGAAAATTCGGCATCTCCTTCATCGGCTGCGCCCACGGCGACACCGCCGAGAGCCTGGGCAGCAAAGGCGACACCGCCGCCTTCCGGGCCAGCTTCGACTGGATTATCTACTGCGGCGCGTTCGTCTCCCGCGAGCTACGCGACCTGCCGGATCTGGCACGCAGCCTGCCGCTGGGTCGCACCCCCGAGGGTGGCACCTTCCCGCTGATCGTCATGGCCGTCTCGCCCGTGACTGGCTCGCGGAGGATGCTCGACCTGCGCGAGATTGACCCGATCCCAGCGATGATCAACCGACCAGCAGCGACAACCGCCACCGTCCCCCTCACACCGACCACCACGGACGAATGGGCGGACGAACCCCTCATCGAGCCATCCGTAGCTCCCACCATCCCCCTCACCACTGCACGCACGGACGTACCGCCCGCCCTGCGCTCACGCGAGGACATCGTACGCGCACTACTGGCATCCGGCTGGGGTGTCACCCAGATCCGCGACACGCTCAAGGGCACCAACAGCGAGATCGGCGCACTTGTACGCCAGATCGAGGATGAGCAGCTTCACCAAGGGAGATCGTAGTCATGGCCATCACCATTCACGAGCGCCTGGCAGCGCCCACCCCGCTCGTCGCACTGCTCAGCATCGATCCCGCCCTCCTGGAGCGCCCCGAGGGGCGCGTCGCAGAGGCAAAAGAGAAGGCTCTCGACACCCTGCCGCCAAGCACAAGTCGAGAGCCCAACCCACAGCCCGCAATTACGCGAACTGTGACAGGAGTATTAGCTTGTTACGCCATCGCTACCTAATCGCACTATAGCAGCCGCCGATCCCGCTGTCAAGCGGTTGATCGTACGCGACTGGAGGAGTGTCCTATGAGTCTTCAATCAAGTACATCCCTCGGCACACGCCCGCCATACCCTGGCATTGGTGCCGCTGCCCGCGAAGATATATTCCACTTCCACCCCCGGACGACGAACCCGGAGCTGTGGCGCACCAGCCTGCCCCTGGTGGTCTACGAACGCTGTGACGGCCACAAGGGACTGCTCGCCACATGGATGGCCATACACTGGTTGATCGTGCTTCACGCAGCCAGCGGTCGCCGTGCCTTCGGCATGCGCGAGATCGCCTCCCGCGCCCGCGTCGGTCGCAACGAACTGGCCGGCCGACGCGGCTATATCCAGCGCCTCGTTGACCTCGGCCTTCTGCGCATCGTCGGCCACCAACGCATCCCTGGCCTCGCCGAGCCGCGCCCGGTCTACCACCTTGACCTCTGGGATCTGGAGCAGCAAAGCCTCGCGCTCATCCCCGAGGTGCTGCGCGCCCAGGGCGTACATGCCCCTCCCATGCCTGCCCCGGATCCGCGCCAGATCTCTTTCTTCGACGCATGCGACGCACCTCTCGCATCCGGGACAGTCGCCCCGCCCGTTCCAGTGCAGACATCGCCCCAGATAGTGACAGACATCGCCCCGCTGCATAAAACCGGGACAGCAACGATCCAGCAAGGTAGCGCAGCGCACGAAACCGGGACAGAGCAGCCCC
Organism: uncultured Oscillochloris sp.; assembly: GCA_903920315.1. Lineage (GTDB taxonomy): Bacteria > Chloroflexota > Chloroflexia > Chloroflexales > Chloroflexaceae > Oscillochloris. Next base: position 2,472 of record CAIXLU010000076.1, on the reverse strand, counting down.
AGATCGTGCCAGCAGCGCACGAAACCGGGACAGAGCAGCCCGGTAACGGGACTGACGTGCGCGATTCAGGGACAGACATTGCACGAAACCGGGACATGGAGGGAGAGAAAGAGGGAAATAAAGAAGGAGTGAGTGAGATTGCGCCCACCCACGGTGATTTTCAGCAGATTGCCGCACAGGCTGCCCAAGCTGTCATCCAGTTGCTACGCCAGCAGGGTTCAATCCCTATGCTAGCAACCACCCCACTGATACCTGATGCACCACCTGCACCCGTAGGTCAGCCTGCAATCCCAGCGGATCTGCTTACCCTCTGGCAGGGTGACCGAACTACGCTAACCGCTCGCGAGCGCCATCAGTTGATCATGCTAGTGAACGAGTTAGACGCCCCCACCAGCGGCCACGGCGCGTACTGGGTCGGTCGAGCCATCCTGATCGCCGACCGCTGCTTGAGCGAGCGCGGACAGCAGCTAAACCTGAACTATCTGCGCGCGATGCTCCGTCGCTGGCAGCGTGAGGATAGCTGGGGTAGCGATTTGGAGATCGAGCGTGAGGCGTCCATAGCTCTGCTGAGCCGACCTACGATTGAGAAAGTCGAGCCCCCTGCTCCATTACTGCCAACAGATAAAAGCACACAGCCAGATGCATTGTCCCACCCAGCAGTGGTGCGCTATGAGACCACCTTTGGGCATCGGCCCAACCTAGTACAGGCTCAACAGATTGCCGAGGCTGTGAGTAATTTGTCCATTTGGGAACGTGTGATGACCGACTGGCAGGCCCACAACTGGCGTGCCGACAGCGTGCCCAAGATGCTCGACCGTTACCGTACTCAGGCTGGGGCAGTACCGGGCGCACCGGCTAGTGCATCCGTGCCGAACATCTTGGAGATCTACCACTACCCCGATATTGATGATGCGGAACGCCAGCGTTGGCTATATCGCTTCAGCCACGCCGGGCCAGATGATCGGATTATGATTATGGCCAAGTTTCGCGAGGAGTACTCCTGATGGATGGTCGGAGCGTTCCCTACGATCTCAGCGCCGAGCGCGCGGTGCTGGGTTCTATCCTGCTTGACCGCGAGGCCATCCTTGTCGTGCGCGACACGTTGTCGGCAATCGATTTCTACCTAGAGCGGCACGCTCAGATCTACACGGCCATGCTGGCATGTGTAACTGTTCAGGTGCCGCCCGACCTGACCACCATCGCCGATGCTCTGCGCCGCCAGGGGCAGCTAGATGGTATTGGTGGCCTATCCGCCCTCGGCGAACTGCTCGCCGAGACGCCCACCGCCGTTCATATTGAATACTATGCCGAGATCGTCACCCGTACCGCCACCCTGCGCCGCCTGATCGAGGTTGGAGGTCAGATTACCGCTTTGGGTTATGACGAGCGCGTGGATCTCGCTACCACCCTCGATGCAGCTGAACAAAAACTGTTCCATGTGACACAGCACTCCAGTGGTGTGGGATTCGTGTCGGTGGCGCAGGTGATGGGCCTTCTATTCTCCGATGCTGAGACCGATGACACCGGCGTGGTGCCGACCGGACTGCACGAACTCGACATCCGGCTAGACGGTGGGCTACACCCCGGCAACCTTGTACTACTGGCAGGCCGACCGGGCCTGGGCAAGACGGGGCTGGCTCTGAGCATTGCCCACTATCTGGGGGTACGGCGCGGCTTGGGGGTGGGCGTGGTCAGTCTAGAGATGAGCCAGCGTGAGTTGGGCTACCGGCTGTTGGCCATCCATACCGGGGTAGATACACGGCTGGTACGCGGGCAGATCCGCCGTGGTGACACGCGCATTATTGATGCGATGAGCGTGATCCACGCGGCACCGATCACGCTTGATGATGTGGCGGGACAGACGGTACTGGATGTGCGGGCCAAGGCACGACGGTTGGCGGCAGGTAGCAGGCTGGATCTGCTGATCGTGGATTATCTCCAATTGTTGCTCAGCGATGCGCCGGGACAGAGCCGAGTAGACGAGGTAAGCCGAGTGAGCCGACAGTTGAAGCTGTTGGCCAAAGAGTTGCACTGCCCCATCCTCGCGTTATCGCAGCTATCGCGGGCGCTGATGCAGCGGGCGAACAAAGTACCGCAGCTGAGCGATCTGCGCGACTCGGGGGCGCTGGAGCAGGATGCAGACGTGGTGTTGTTCATCCACCGTGAGGAGGCATACAACCCACAGACTGCGCAGCAGGGCGTCGCAGAGCTGCACATCGCAAAAAATAGGCACGGACCGACGGGGGTGGTGATGGTGCAGTTTGATGGGCCGACCACGCGATTCGCGAGTCTGGAGCAGAGGCGAGAGACATGTAGCCAGATGTAAGTGATTCTTGGCAATAGAGCATAAGTAACCCTGTCACGCTGAGCGAAGCGAAGCGTCCCGGCAGTAACCCTGTCACGCTGAGCGAAGCGAAGCGTCCCGGCGATGATAATGCAGATCGGGACGCTTCGCTTCGCTCAGCGTGACAT
>CAIXLU010000075.1 GCA_903920315.1 uncultured Oscillochloris sp. | reverse complement strand
CACGCGCTCTGCGGGGAGACATGTCGCGGCGGGACACGCCGAGACACAAAACGCCTGTGGAGACTCGGTAAGTCCAATCGTCACGGTTGGTGCGGGTTGATGAAGCAGGAAGCCCACGAGCTTTAGCCTTGGGTATTTCACACTCAGGGCATGAGCAAAGTCCACAGATCACTCGTGCCGTAGGCGTAAACGGGCCGGTCGTGTGACTGTGCAACAGCCCTGTCATGGGGGGCTGGCGATGCAAAATCCGCAGATCACTCGTGCCGTAGGCGTAAACGCAATACCTTTCACATAAGGCCATGCCGCGCCGTCCACGAATAGGACGCGAATATACGAATAGCCCGGTGCAGAGCCTTTTTCGCGTATTCGTGACCTATTCGTGGGTGGATGGCATTTGACGGCTTATCTGAAAGGTATTGGGCGTAAACGGGCGCATGTCTCCTCATACGAACTATCTTGGAGCGCACCCATGCCTAGCCCATCCGCCGAATCGCCCCGCAAACTGATCATCTACGCCTGCCCGACCGGCCCTCTGGCTGAACAGATCGCCGCCTTTTACGGAGCGAGCCGGGAGCGATTTGGGCGCAACAGCGCCCACGCTTATCCGGCCCATATCACCCTGACCGGCTTCTTTCACGATGATGCCGTGGCGATTCCGCGCTACATTGCTGCCCTAGAAACGGCCCACGCCAGGGCGATGGCGTCCCGTCCTCCATTCCCCGTACAGATTCGCGAGGTCGCTTTCCTCGACACATTTCACGGCCTGCTCATCGAATCGCCCTGGCTAGAGGCGCTCACCGCCGACGTTGCCGCAACGATGGATTCGCCCACGCGCCGTGACACACTGCGTGTGAAGAGTGATCTGCACCTTAGCCTCGCCTACGACTTTCGCTCGGGGGACGGCCCTGCCCTGGCCGATATGGCTACCTCGATGCTGGATATTACTGCGCCGGTGGCCTGGAATCTGTGCCTCTACGAGCGACTACCCGACGGCGGCTGGGTTCGCCATGCCCGTTGGGAGCTTGGTTAGCCACCCATGCGCAGGGATCCACACCATCGCGATGAAAATGGCCGCTGGCTATCGGTTATCGGCTATCGGCTATCGGCTATTTTCACGTTAGCCGTAGGTCATAGAAGAAACCTTCATCTCACGTTCGCACGAGCTTAATCTGGCGATAGCCCGCCCACAATCAGCACGATGCATACTGTCCTTGTACAAGTGACAAGGCATGTTTCAAACCAGCTTGACAGTTTGGATACATGCACCGCGTCCTGTTGCGGTAAATCTGCAATCTAAAATCTGCAATCTGAAACATGTCTTCAAGGAGGGCAGGATGCGGGTCGCCGTCATTACCGAGACCTTTCTCCCTAACGTCAACGGCGTTGTCACCACGCTGTGTCGGCTGCTTGAGCATATGCACGACCACGGCCACGAGGCGTTGTTGGTCGCCCCCGATGGGACGCTGACCAGCTACGCCGGGGCTGAGATTATCCCCATGCGCGGCGTCCCGCTGCCGTCCTACCCCGAACTGCGCCTCACGCCGCCGCAACCCGGCCTTACCGCGCAACTGCGCCGCTTTCGACCCGATCTGGTTCACTTGGCCGGCACGATGGCTCTCGGTGTAGCCGGACGCCACGCCGCCCGTCAGCTTGGCGTACCCCTGGTGGCTGCCTACCACACGGATTTTCCGGCCTACACGACGCACTACGGGCTAGGTTTCCTCCGCACAGTGGCCTACCGCTACCTGCGCTGGGTTCACAACAGTTGCGCCTTCACCCTCTGTCCCTCGCTCGCTACCATTGCGGATCTGCGCGATCACGGATTCCGCCGCCTGCGCCTGTGGGGTCGCGGTGTGGATACCGAACGTTTTCACCCTAGCAACCGCAGCGTAGCGTGGCGTGAATCGGTTGGTGCGCAGCCAGATGAGCGCGTGTTGCTCTACGTCGGTCGGCTGGCCCCCGAGAAGCGGCTTGATCTGCTGGCGGAGGTGCTGCCGTCGCTGCCCAACACGCGACTGGTGTTGGTGGGCGATGGCCCGCTCCGGCCCGCCCTAGAGCAGCGCCTCAGCGGAATGCGGGCGCACTTCACCGGCTATCTGCGCGGCGCGGATCTGGCCACGGCCTACGCCAGCGCCGACCTGTTTGTCTTCCCATCCGACACCGAAACTTTCGGGCAGGTGATCCAAGAGGCGATGGCGTCGGGTCTGCCAGTGGTTGCCGCACGGGCGGGCGGGGCAATTGATATGGTGCGCGACGGCGTGACCGGAGCGCTCTTTCGTCCCGGCAGTGCCGCCGAGCTATACACGCAGACTCTCCGGCTCGTGAACGACCCCGTTCAGCGTGCGGCCATGGGCGTGGCCGGACGTGCCGCCGCCGAGCGCCGCTCGTGGGGCCGGGTGATGGACGAGTTGCTCGGACACTACCAGATGACCTTGCAGCAGCGTCGGCGGGTTGCTTAATTGGCAATACCGCAGAAGTAACGCTGTGAGACCTGTCACGCTGAGCGAAGCGAAGCGTCCCGACCGCGATATGGGTTGCCGGGACGCTTCGCTTCGCTCAGCGTGACAGCATTACTTATGCGCTACTGCCTTAATTGAGAATCGGGTTCCGGCCACCTCATCCCTCATCCCTCATCCCTCATCCTTGCGATAGATCAGCACGAAAAGGCCCGCGATCACGGTGAAGATCAATGTGAGCAGGATGAGCCCATCAACGCCAGCTACGGCGGCAAACATGCCGCCGATAGCCCCACCGAGGAACTGGCCCACGCCAAGCAGCACCGAATAGGCACCCATCACGGTACCCCGGTCGCTCGCGTTGTGTTCGGCCAGTTCCATCAAGACGCTTAGGGCCGCCGGGGTGAAGCCGCTAAGTACGAGCAGGGAGCCGACCAGCGCCGCCAGCGCGAGCAGTGGCGGGCCGTCCACAACTGGCTGGTGGTTGATCAGGGCGATTAGCGCACAGGTGAGGAGTCCGCCCCCGGCGGACAGCAGCATGGCCAGACTCGGGCGTACGTGGGGCAGAATCCGCGTCCAGAGCAGCATGCCGACGCTGAACACCAGCGCGAACCCGGCGAAGATCATCCCGGCAGCGGCGGCGCTGGATCCACCCACCAAACGCTGTCCGCCGGTAGCGATGCACAGCGCCGCAATCTGCGCCGTCGGTGGCACCGCGCAAGAAAGGGTGAGCTGGTTGGCAAGGTTGTTCAGCCAGATTCCCAGTACCCCGTTAATGGCGATCCACGCTGGCGCGAAGGCCCAGAGCATCGGCTGACGCAGTACCGCCAACGGGTTCGGGTGCGCCGCCAACGCGGGCTGGTTTGGCAGTGTGCCAGGTATTCGCAAAAAGATGGCCCAGCAGAGCATGTAGAAACCTGCCAGGGCCACGAATCCGTTCACGCCGAACTGGCTGTAGAGCAGCCCGCCAAGCACGCCCCCGGCTGCCGTACCGCCGATTACCGCGATCTGGAAGTAGCCGGTGGTGCTGGCCCGCAGGCTGGGGGTACTGCCAGATGCGGCGCTGAGAAAGCTCAACGTGGCGGGGGTATTACTCGCCACCGCCAGCCCCTCGATCAGCCGGGTGATAAAAAGCAGCGGCAGCGCTAGAGTGAGCGTGAGAGCGGTTGTCAGCCAGGTGAGCAGTACGGCGAATGCCGCCAGCACAGGGCCGAGCAGCATAAATGGCCGCCAGCCGCGCCGGTCAACCAGCGCACCAAAAATGGGCGCACCGCTCAGCTCGGTGAGGTAGAAGGCGACCCCGATCAGACCGACGAACTGCGGCGGAATGCCGATGCTCGCTTCATAGAGCTGGAGCATCAGCCCGATTGCCGCACCCCCGGCCCGAATAAACCCGGTGCCAACGATGCCCGCCCAAAGGGCGTTCGCCGTCTCGCGTGCGGGCGTAGTTGCTCCGCTCATGCGCAACCTTTCCGTCAACTACCGCAGGGGCTAAAGCCAATACTTTTCGAATAATCCGTCAGATGCCGACCACGAATAGGTCACGAATGCGCGAATAAGGCTCTGCACTGCGCTATTCGTATATTCGTGACCTATTCGTGGTCGGCGCGGCATGGCCTTATGTGAAAGGTATTGCCCTTAAAACTCGCATTGTGTTGCGGACATGTCCACAACACAAGAAACCATGCCGGGGGCCTGTGGCCCCCTTATGGGTCGCCCATACCTACATCTATAGCACCCGTAGATGAACAATGCGCAATGGGCGTGTTAAGCGCCGGTGAAGCTGATGTGCGACGATCTGCGTACTGCCGTCATCAGGAGGCATCGTTAACCATAGTGCGGCACAAGCCTTAACACGCCGATAATCCTTCGTTAGCATCCGCCCGGTAGGATAATATCCGCGCCCAGCCGCCCAGCACGGTCGCACTGCAGGGGTGAACCCGACAAACTATCGATCTGGCGAGTTTTAGCAGAAAGAGTACCTGATGGACTGGTACGAAGACGAGGTGTGTGCAATCGAGCGGGCGCACCTCATGGCCCCCCCGCCTGCGGGAGTGTCCCTGTTTTACGGCAGTTCGTCGTTCCGCCTCTGGACAACCTTGGCCGACGATATGGCCCCCTGGCCGGTCGTCAACCACGCCTTCGGCGGCTCGACACTCGCTGCCTGTGTCCATTTCTTTGAGCGCCTCGTGCCGCCATGCGCGCCCGGCAGCTTGGTACTCTACGCGGGCGATAACGACCTCGGCGATGGCCAGCCCGCTGCGGCGGTGATTGCGTCGTTCCGCGCGCTGATGGCGAAGGTTGATGCGCAGCTTGGGCCGATCCCCGTCGCCTTCCTCGCGATTAAGCCTAGCCCCGCCCGCCAGTCGCTACGACCGGCGATTGAATCGGTGAACGAGGCCGCACGCTGCACCCTCGCGGCCCGCCCACGCGGTCGGTTCATTGATGTCTTTCACCCCATGCTCCGCCAAGATGATCAGCCGGACGCGACGCTCTTCGCCGAGGACGGCCTTCACCTGAGCGCCGAGGGCTACCAACTCTGGACGGAGATTGTCCGTAGCTATCGTCGCACGCTGTTCATGCCATAGCTTAATCGTTCGCTCATCCATGTCATCACCAGGCTTAACCGGCAGATAACGCAGGCGTACTATCATCAAAAAGCTGAACCGTCAGGTACGTTGAGGGAGGCCAACGATGTTCCGTACGTATCATCGCTGGTGGAGTCCGCGTCTTCATCGCGAGATGGAGTTGCTGGTCTTTGGTCACGCCGGGGCGCGGGTGCTGGTGTTTCCGACCCGGGCCGGGCGCTTCTATGACTACGAGAACTGGGGGCTGGTCGAGGCGCTGCGCCGCCCGCTTGAGATGGGCACCATCCAGCTCTACTGCGTGGACAGCATTGACCGCGAGAGTCTCTACGCTTTTCACCGCCCGCCCTGGGAGCGTATCGCCCGCCACCACCAGTACGAGGGCTACATCCTTGAGGAAGTCATGCCCCTCTCGGAGCAACTCAACCCGAATTCCGCGCTCATCGCCCACGGCTGTAGCCTCGGTGCCTACCACGCGGTAAACCTGGCCTTCCGCCACCCCCGGCGCTTCCAGAAAGTGGTCGCGCTCAGTGGTCGCTACGACTTGACCGAGCCCGTCAGCCATTTTCGCACCCTCTTTGACGGGCACTATGACGAGGCGATCTACTTTCATACGCCCTGCCACTTTGTGCCCCAACTGAACGATCCGCCGCTGTTAGACGCGCTCCGACAGATGGAGATCACCCTGGCGGTCGGTGAGACCGATGTGTTTCTGCCCAATAACCACCGATTGAGCCAGATTCTGCGGGACAAGGGGATCTGGCATGGGCTGCATACGTGGTCGGGCGAGGCTCACTGTGCCGCCGCCTGGCAGCAGATGGTGCCGCACTACCTGTAGCGCGACCAGCGAGTGGGCGAAGCGTGAGTACGCCAGCAATGCGCTAAATCTGTGGTATGATCGCGCCGGGTGTCCATTGCGTTTGCGCAGGGGAGACAAGGCCGTCTAGCCCATGCGAGAACTCTCTCATCAGCTCACAACGATGCCAGCACAATGGGGTACGGAACCGTATGGAAATCGAGGCCAAGTTTCGCGTCGCCGACCGCCAGATCTTTACACAGTTGCTAAGCCTGTCTGCCCTCGGTTGCGCAATCCTCATACCACACGCTACCCCAGAGCAGCAGCATACGATCTACTTCGATACCCCTGATGACGCGTTGCGCGCCCAGCGCACAAGCCTGCGGGTGCGCGTGGTCGCCGGGCGGCGCATCGCCACGGTGAAGCAGTCGCACGGTGCAGTGGGTGGCCTACACGTGCGTGATGAGTGGGAAACTCCGATCTATGCCGACATACACCCGCGCTCCTGGCCGCCGAGCGAGGCGCGCACGCGAGCGCTGACGATTATGGGACAGAAGCCGCTGGTAACCCGTGTCAGCGTACACACGCACCGACACTGCATTCATGTGCGGAAAGAGGGCTATTGCATCGCTGAACTATGTCTCGACGAGGGGTATATCGAAGCCGGTGGCCGAGTCGTCAGCTTTCGTGAACTAGAGATCGAACTGCGCGAGTCAGGTACAATGGCAGATCTCGATTCGCTCTGCACGGCGCTCACCCAGCGGTTTTCGCTGGAGCCCGAATCACGCGGCAAACGCACCCGTGGTCTCGCCCTCTTCGACGCGATCTCCGCCCCGTCACTAGTCCAACCGGGCGTAGTCAAAATTGCACTCAGTGCAGGAGTTGCTTAGCGCAGCAGCAGCGCCGCATCAATAGAATGGTCGCGTAAACCTGATCAAGACGCAGGGACGCAAAGCGCTCCGCAATAGCCTCGGAGTTCTGGCCCCGGTGGACATATAGCCATCCTCTTGGGGTTGTTGCGTGGAGTCAAGGCTTTAGCCGGATAAGGCCGCCTAAAGGCTCGACTCCTTTTCATAACCAGTTTAGGATTGCTATACTCGTGCAAGATGCTCTCGATTCCAATGCGCGTCCCCTTCACGCGGATATCATCGAGTGAATGACCGGATGGCATTGCGCCATCCGGTCATTCGTTGTCGCTCTACGAACGTAAGAACGACTACACCGGGGATGTCTGCCGCTTCACCGGGCGCTTGCGCTGCGACTTGCGCGTGAGCCCAATAAGAGCGACAGCAGCCGAGTCGGGGCCAAACTGTGCAACCACCTGCGTACGCGAGTTGACGACCAAGTCGTGGTAGAAGTGGGATGTCTCCGCCCGCGTGTTACGGGCCTGTTGGAGAGCCACCTCTGCTGCCTTCTCCGCCAGCTCGGCCTGAGTCAGGGACGCCTGCACCTGGAGCAGCTGCGGGACGCTGTAGTCTGCATTGGTCGGCTGATAGTCAACCATACTCTGGAGTGCCTTGACCGTCTCGTGGTCGGCAGCGAGCGTGTCGGGGGGGACTGGTTTCGTGCGTTGAGTCACCATTGAGTCCTTTCGTTGTGAGAAGTCTGCCGTATCGCCGCAATTGGCGTATTTGTGTAGTATACGTCGGGGCGCTATCGAATGTGTAACCAAGAAGAGTGCGTTGAAGGGCCGCATCCTCGACTCACCACCCGTCATCCTCAACTCACCACCCGTCATCCTCAACTCACCACCCGTCATCCTCAACTCACCACCCGTCATCCTCGACTCACCACCCGTCATCCTCGACTCACCACCCGTCATCCTCGACTCACCACCCGTCATCCTCGACTCACCACCCGTCATCCTCGACTCACCACCCGTCATCCTCACAGTTTCGGTCTACACAAGGCATCCTGATGCGCTACGCCTGAAACCTAAAACCCGGCATCTGAAACCTTGTCTAGGATGGTCGCCGTCGCAGGGGCCAGCAGCCCGTTAATGCCGCGCCGAACCTGGAGCGCACCAACCTCGACCAGGTGGCGGGTACTCCACATGACACCTGCCGCCCGCGTCTGTCGCTGCACGATAGCGCGGCGCAGGTCGGCGGCGGTGCGACCAGGAAAATACGTATAGCCCATCCCCACCGTCGGCAGGTGGTGCGAGTCGCTACCGCCAACCACCGGCAATCCGTGGGCGGCGGCGAACCGAGCCGCCAGCGCATTGTTATGCGGCGACCACAGCCCGGCATTGAAACTCTCGACCGCATCCACTTGCGTTGCCCACGCGGGTACCGCGTGCCTGCCGAAGCCAAGGGGGCCGGTGCGCCCAAGCGAGTTGACCAGGAAGCCGAACGGGTGCGGGGCGATCACCAGCGCGCCCTGCGCCCGGGCGGCTGCCACCGTCTCGGCTAGGGGACGACCGGGCGGCAGTTCCTGCTCAAGAAAGAGGACGAGCAGGTGGCCATCCTGCGTCGAAACCTCCTCGCCAACAATCACCTCGACCCCATAGGCTCCGGCCATGTGCCGTGCCTCCAGAGCAGCGGTGATGGTGTCGTGATCTGTGACGGCAATCACCCGTAGATCCGTGCGGGCGACGTATGTAAGCAATTCGCGCACAGTCGCGGCTCCATCGCTGGCCGTGGTGTGTAGATGCAAATCGGCCTTGCTGTCGCTGGTCTCCATTCAACGCTCCTCCCACGAGACGGATTCTCATGGAGAGCATAACATCACGGTATTGTGCGCTCGGTATGGGCAGATTAAGCGGCAATGAAGCGGAGGCAAAGATTAGCTCCATCGCTGTTCAACGAGGATGTGAACGATGACACGAGTTCTTAGCAGAACCTTCGAGATCTGTTAAAGATGATTTAATCAAACCCTGCTAGGATGGCTTGTTGCCTTCATCAAGCCAGGGAATCTGAGGGGCGCACGTGAGGAAGCCGGTGTTGTTAAAGGATTCTGTGTTGTCAGACAAGCGTGTTGGGCTTCCCATCGCCGCAAAAAGGGCCGTAAGCCAGCACCAACAGCGAAAAGCGTTTGGCCTCGCGTTGCTCTATCTCTCCCCCGCGCTGCTTTTTCTGATCGCCTTTACCTATATTCCCTTTCTGCGCTCGATCTGGCTGAGCTTTTTTATCACCAACCCCCAGGGCGACACGGTTCGATTCAACGGCATCAACTATTACACGCGCATCTTGAATCTCGATGGCAGCGGCCGCAGCGAGTACCTCCAGAGCATGCTGACCACGGTCTATTTCTCGCTGCTCGTGGTGCCGCTCGGGATTGTCTTTGCCTTGGCCCTGGCGCTGCTCGCCACCCTGAACGTAAAAGCAATCCTCTTCTTCCGCACGATCTTCACGAGCAGCATCGCCATCTCGGTTGCTAGCGCCAGCGTGATCTGGGCGCTGATCTATAGCCCGACGACCAGGGCGACCCAGTGGATCATCGATCTGCTCCACCTCAACACCCATTCGCTGCTGCAACATTCGAGTACGGCCCTGTTCGCCGTGGCGTTTATGACCACCTGGACATCGCTGGGGTTTAACTTTATCGTCACCCTCGCCGGTATCCAGGCGATCCCCAAAGACATCTACGAGAGCGCCCGCATTGACGGGGCCAGTAGCTGGCAATCGTTCCGGTTTATCACCCTGCCGCTGCTCACCCCGACGCTCTTATTCCTGATGCTGATCAGCACCATCCAGAGTTTCCAGGCGTTTACGCAGTTCAACGTGCTGATCGGCAACGAAGGCCCGGACAGCGCCACCGATGTGTTTGTCTTCGCGATCTTCACCGCCTTTTGGAAGGATAACCGCTACGGCTTCGCGTCGGCGATGTCGGTGGTGCTGTTCCTGATCTTGCTTGCGCTGACATCAATCCAATACCGGCTGCTTGACCAACGAGTCCACTACCAATGAGCCTTGCTGAATCACACAATCCCCAGGAAATCGGTCGGCCTATCCTCAATCTGGGTGCGCTCATACGGACGGGCTTGCTCTACGCTGCCCTGAGCATCGTTGCGCTGCTTGTCCTCCTGCCGCTGCTCTTCGCGCTCTCGCTCTCCGTGCAGGGGCCGACCTTATCGCCGACCTTATTACCGGATTTCAGCAAACTCGACTGGAGTTCGTTCCAGGATGTCTTTCGCGAAGAACCCAACCTGACGCGCTGGATCGTCAACTCGTTTGTGGTGTCGCTGGCGGTCACCCTGGGGCAGTTGATCACCTCGGCACTGGCGGCCTACGCTCTGGCGAACATTGATTTCCCATGGAAGCCCCTCTTCTTCTTCGTCTTCCTGGGCAGCCTGATGATCCCCTGGGAGTCGACGATTATCCCCAACTACCTGACCATCACGCGCCTGGGCTGGAAAGACAGCTACCAAGGGCTGATCATCCCGTTTATGGCCAGCGGATTCGGGGTGTTCTTGCTTCGCCAGCATTTTAAGGCTATCCCCCGCGACCTGTATGAGGCAGCCGTGATTGACGGGTGCAGCTCGACCCGCTATCTGTGGTCAATCCTCGTCCCGCTCTCGCGTCCGGCCCTGGCGACGCTGGCCGTCTACACGTTTCTCAACACCTGGAACCAATATTACTGGCCGCTGCTGATCGTTGACAGCCCGGAGTGGCGTACAACGCAGATCGGCATCACGGCCTTCCGCTCGTCGGAAGTGACTATCTATAACCTCCAGATGGCCAGCACGATCATTGTGATGCTGCCAACCCTAATCCTGCTCGTACTCGGGCAGCGTCATCTCGTAAGCGGGCTGACCGCCGGTGCGCTGAAGGGCTAGATGGCAATACTTTTCGAATAAGGCCATGCCGCGCCGACCACGAATAGGACGCGAATATACGAATAGCCCGGTGCAGAGCCTTATTCGCGTATTCGTGACCTATTCGTGGTCGGCATCTGACGGCTTATCTGAAAAGTATTGGAGCTAGATGAATACCAATTCCCGCAAGAGATACCGCTTGATCAGAGGAGATTGTCCATGAACCGTGTCAAGACGTTAAGGCCGCTGAACGCTCTGCTGCTAATCGGCCTCGTGATGACCCTGTTGGCCGCCTGTGGGGGTAAGCCCGCTGCGCCGGCTGCGACCGCCCCAGCTACCAACCCGCCGGCCACGGTCGCGCCCGCCACAGCCGTGCCCGCCGCCACAGTCGCGCCTGCCGCCACAGCCGCGCCTGCCGCCACAGCCGCGCCGACAGCTTCTAGCGCGGCGGCGACTAGCGCGCCCGCCGCCACCAGTGCGCCTGCCCCGACGATCACTCCCGTGCCCGCTATCGCCCAGTCGGCAGGCTCAACCAAGATCACATTCTGGTATGGACTGACAGGCGCGAACGGCAATATCGTACGCACGCTGGTGAACACGTACAACAGCTCGCAGAACACGTACTATGTCGAGGCCATTCAGCAGCCCGACTACGATGCCACCATTACCAAGTTCAACACCAGCCTAGCCGGTGGCGACCTGCCGAATGTGGTGCAGGTGTACGATATCGGCACCCAGCGCATGATTGACACCAAGCGCATCCTGCCGGTGCAGAATTTCATTGATAAGGACGGCCTGAAGCTGGTTGATGACCTGGAGCCAGCGGTGGCCCGCTACTATACGATTGGCGGCAAACTTTACTCGCTGCCGTTCAACAGCTCGGCCCCGGTGATGTACTACGACCGCAACGCCTTCAAGGAGGTCGGCCTCGACCCCGACAAGAAGATCTGGACGTATGACGAACTACTGGACGCCGCCACAAAGCTGACGAAGAAGGATGCCGACGGAAAAATCATCCGCAGTGGCGTCGTCTTCACGCTGTACAGTTGGATCTATGAGCAGGAGTTGGCCACCCAGGGTGCGCTGTTCGCTGACCCCACTAATGGCCGCGAGACCCGCGCCAACAAGCTCATTTTCAACAACGATGCCGGGGTGAAGTGGCTGAGCTTCCTCAAGCAGTTGGTTGATGCCGGGGTTGGAACCAATGTTGGGCGCGATAGTGGCACCACCAACGGCTCAGTGCGTGACTCGGCCTTCGTCAAGGGCGAGGCGGCGATCACCTTCAACAGCATTGCGTCGCTGCGTGGCTATATCAACAACACGAAGGCTGCGGGCAAGGTTGATGTGGGCGTCGCTTACCTGCCCCGGCCCACCGGGGCCAAGGGCGGCGTGATCATCGGCGGCGCATCGCTGTGGATCACCGACCAAGGCACGCCGGAGCAGCAGGCCGGGGCCTGGGACTTTGTGAAGTGGACATCGAACCCCGAGGTGCAGGCGACATGGTCGTCGAGTACGGGCTACTACCCGATCCGCAAGGCGGCCTACGATGTGCAGGAGATGAAGGACACGCTGGCGAAGTACCCGCAGTTCAGCGTGGCCGTCGAGCAGCTCCGGGCGACCGAGCCCAGCTTCCCGACGCAGGGCGCAGTGTTCGGCACCTTCCTCCAGACTCGTCTCGCCATCGAGGCGGCAATGGAGCAGTTCATCAGCGGAAGCACTGCCGACGCCAAGGCGGCGCTAGACGATGCGGCCAGCAAGGCGAATGATACGTTGACCGAGTACAACTCGACTCAGCAGTAATCGCCATCGGAGAGCCACCGACAACAGAGCCTGCTCACAAAGGCATACGCTGACCGATAACTGGTGAAGAGGAGTAGCCCGCGCAAGGCGCGGGCTACTCCTCTTTATGTCGTACTATCGGCTATCGGCTATCGGCTATCGGCTATTTTCACGTTGGTGCTATACTACTTTTAATCGGCGCTTAACATGCGCTTTATGATTGCCGCATACAACCCTGAGTATACCTGCCGCCATGATCACACGTCGCCTCGCCGATATCAGCGGGCCGTTCTTCGACCCGCACAAGCCCTTTCGCAACTGGTCGGCGTTTCCCTACGCCCAGATCGATCTGTCGTCCCCGCCCTACGTTGATGCCGCGCAGTTGCGCTGGGGTCTGGCCCGCGCACGCGACCACCTTCGTGCGCTGCATGCCCAGGGCTACACCGGGATTGTGATTGATAATATGGCCCACGTGGTGGCCTTCGATAGTCCCGGCGAGGCGATCTACGCGGACGAGAGTCCTACGCGGCTGCGGGCGCTGGCTTACCGGGCCGCCTTTGGTGAGCTGTTTGATCTCGCCGTCGCCCTGGGCATGGAGATTTTCGTCACCACCGATATGCAGTGGAGTACACCCGAGGTGCGGCGAGCTGTCGGCACGCTTGACGCGGCGAACCCTCGGCTCGCGGCGATCAACCAGCGTGCGCTGGCCGAGCTTTTCCATGCCTTGCCCCAGGTACACGGCCTTGTCGTGCGCGTCGGCGAGGCCGGTGGTGCCCACGACCAGAGCGACGCCTACGCCGGTCATATGATCTACACGACACCTGCCACTCTGCGTGATCTTATCCAGACTCTGCTGCCCGTCTGCGAGGCGCACGGGCGGCTGTTGATCATGCGAACCTGGAGCGTTGGCATCGGTGATCTGGGCGACCTGATCTGCTCACCCACACGCTACGCCGAGACCTTCGGCGGCTTCCGTTCGCCCTCGCTCCTGGTTTCCATCAAGCACGGGCCAGCCGATTTCTTCCGCATGCTACCGCCCAACCCGACCCTGGGGCTGCCCGGCCCGCGCCAGATCATTGAGTTCCAGAACCGCCGCGAGTACGAACTGTTTGGCCTTGTCCCCAGTTCTATCGCCAGCCTGCACGCCGCCGCCCTCATGCGTGCGTCTGCCGATCCCCAATGCGCCGGGATCTGGGCATGGAATAGCACCGGCGGCTGGGGCGGCGGAACGGCCAGTCTCGGCACTACTGGCTGGAGCCTCTGGACCGAACTCAGTAGTGCGCTCACTGCAGCACTGGCCGTTATGCCGTCCTTGGATGCCGAGGACTTTGTGCGCAAGTGGATGCGCCTCCGCCTCCCGAGCGGGGTATTCGCCGACGCCGCAGCAGATCTCTACCTCGAATCATCTCATCTGATCGAGCAGGGCTGGTACCTGGGACGGCTGCCACAGGCAGAGGGCAAGGTAGCAGGCGTGTACCTCTCACCACTGTTATGGGTCTGGTGGATGCGTCCCACCGCCGCTCTGCCGATCTGGGCCTATCTGGCCGAGGCGGTGGGCGATGTGACGATGACTCTGCGGGCCGGGGAGGATGCGGCCACGCGGGCAACATCCCACGCCCAGCGCATGAAGACCCTGAGCCCATGCGGCGATGATGCAGATATGCTTGTCACAAGCGCCCGCTATTTCGCCGACACCCTGGCCCTATCCCACGCAATCAAGAGTCTGATGCTGCCCCTGATGGCTCAGGCTCGACAAGGGGCTGAACCTGATCCAGATGTATTGCGAGCGGCGACCGCCCGCGTCCGCGCTGTCATCAACGTGCATCGCACCACATGGGGTACACGTACCGACTTTCCCGCCCTAGAACTCGACGAGATTGCACAGTTTGCTGACACGCTAGAGCGTCACCCGCACACGATCTGGCTTCAGGCCCGAGCAAGCAGCGCCGCTGTATATGCGATTCGGCATGGACACAACCTGGGGGTCGCGAGTACGGCGGGCGCAATTGGCCTTATGCTGGCCCTGCTCACTCACCGGCGCGGGCGACTGGGCCTGGCCGGGCTGGTGGCCGGACTGGTTCTGGCGATGCCGCTGCGCCGTCCGGCCCTCCGCGTTGGCCTGCCCTGGCTGAGCCGCCACCTCCATCTCCTGCCCTCAATCTTCTTCGAGACCGGGCCATCCGTCGCTGAGTGGGCCGCTTAACCCATAGGTGGCACGTTAAGACCATGCCGCGCCGTCCACGAATAGGTCGCGAATATACGAATAGCGCAGTGTAGAAGCCTTATTCGCGCATTCGTAACCTATTCGTAGTTAGCCGTATATCTGCACAAACCTCTCGACATCGAGCAGGTCGTCGAAGCGCGCCTCCAGGGTGGCCCGATCCCAGTCCCACCAAGCGATATGGAGCAGTTTCGCGACCACCTCTGCGCTGAAGCGCAGGTGCTGGGGGCGAGCGGGCACGCCCACAGCGATGGTGTAGGGCAGTACGTCGTGGGTGACGACCGCACCGGAGCCGATCACCGCGCCGGTGCCGATGCTCACCCCTGGCATGATGATCGCCCCGTGGCCGATCCAGACATCGTGGCCAATGCTGCAATGGTGGGCGCGCCGCCAGTCGAAGAATGCGGCATCGTCGGGGCCGAAGCCAAACTGCGCCCGCCGGTAGGTCATGTGGTGCTGGGTAACGCGGCCCATCGGGTGGTTGCCGGGGTTGATCCGCACGTGCGAGGCGATTGAGCAGAACTTGCCCACGGTCGCGTAGATAATCTGGTTGTCGCCAGCGCAGTAGCTGTAGTCGCCAAAATCGCTCTCGGCCATATGGGTGTGCGGGCCGATCTCCGTCCATCCCCCGACACGACAATCTGTGATTGTTGCCGTGGGGTGAATACTCGGGGCGGGGCTAAGGATGGTTGTGGGCATCGGTTTTCCTACCTTCTCGCCATAGCCGCGTCCCAGTAGATCGGAACGCCCGCACGGATGGTGGCGCGCACCCGTGGGCGCGGGCCGTCCTCGACCAAAGCCAGGTCGGCGTTGAGGTTTTCGGCGATCCAGCCCCGGTCGTCTAGGCCAAGGGCGACGGCGGGACCGGCGCTCACCAGGGCTACGGCGGCGGGGAGGCTGAGGATGCCTGATGCGGCGAGGCTGAAGGCTGCATGCACCAGCGTCGCCGGGTGATAGTCGGATGCCAGAGCGTCTACGACACCGGCCTCAATCGCTTCGCGGGCGCTGATGTTGCCCGAGTGCGATCCGCCGCGCAGGGCGTTCGGCCCGCCCATAATGATGTGCATACTGCGTCGGCGGGCTTCCTCGGCGGCTTCTAACGTCACTGGGAATTCGCTGATCGTTGCGCCCATGCTGGCCACCAGATCAACTTTCTCTAGGGTATCGTCGTCGTGCGAGGAGATCGGTAATCCCATGTCGCGGGCCAGGGCGGCGATGTCACGAGCAATCGCCCATCGCTCCATCAGGTCGCCGGAGCGGGATAGGCGTTCGCGCACCTCCTCTTCGACGTGGCTGGGATCAACCTGCCGCCATTTCGCAATGAAGTTGACGTAGTGTTCAATATTGCGGTACTGGCCCTGGCCGGGCGTATGATCCATCAGCGAGAGCATCTGGATCTGGCCAGCCGCAATCAGTTCGGCCAACAGCGGGGCAACCTTGGGCGTCGAAACCTCGAAGCGGGCGTGGATGCGCAGGTCTGTGAGCAATGTCGGGCGCAGGTGGCCCATCTCGCGAATGATCTGCTGCACCATCGCCTCGCCGCGCACGCTCTCTGGGCGATCCACATCCCAGAAGGAGAGGGCGGCGTAGGCGGTGGTGATACCGGCACAGGCCAGACGTTTATCGAGTTCGTGGACGGCCATATCCACCGGGAAGAAAGCACCGGGTCGGGGTTCGATCTCGCGCTCCAGCATGTCGCCGTGCAGGTCAATAATACCGGGAATGGCCGTGAGTCCGACCCCATTGACCGTCCGACCGCCATAACTGGGAGCGTTGCCCGCGTAAACTCCGGCGATCCGTCCCGAGTCGAGCAGCAGGGAGCCGCTCTCGATCACCGCGTCCGGCAGCACAATTTTTAGATTCGTCAGCAGCATAGTGTTTCCTTGGTCGTCTATGCGATTTGCGCACAAGACAAGGTTTCAGGTGTCGGGTTTCAGGTTTACCGTTTGTCGTGCATCTGGCCGCCTGGAAGGCGGCACTACGAACACCGCACACGGTAAAGTTGATCTGAACCTTGTCTAATACCCAATGAAAATAGCCACGGATGTTCGGCTATCGGCTATCGGCTATCGGCTATTGGCTATTGGCTATTGGCTATTGGCTATCTTCACCTCAGAATCCACCAGATCGCGTACATCCTCAATGTGGTGGAAGACACCGATCATCGCCACGCCCTCGGATTTGAGGACAGACAACCGCTCGCGCAGAGCGGCGCGGGCGCCGGGGTCGAGCGCGGCATTTGGCTCGTCAAGCAGCAGCAGGCGGCGCGGGGCAATCAGGGCGCGGGCCAGGTTGATCTTCTGCTGTTCGCCACCCGAAAAGGTACTCGGGTACGCCGGCCAGATCGCCGCCTTCAGCCCGAGCCGACTCAGCCAGTCGCCCGCCCGCATGCGGGCATCATCGGCGGGAACCCCGGCGAGCAGGAGCGGCTCCATCACCAGTTCGATGGCGCTCACCCGTGGGCGGGGACGCAGGAACTGCGAGACATAGCCGATCTCGTTGCGCCGCAGCAGGGCGATGTCCACTTCGGCGGCGCGGGCCAGATCCACTGTACCCTGCTGCGCCTGATAAATTGCGTGGCCCGCGCTGGGTAGGTAGGTGCGGTAAAGGCAGCGCAGCAGCGACGATTTGCCGACGCCGTTGGCACCACGGGCGACCAGCAGTTCACCCGGCTGTAGATGGAAGGAGACGTTGGTGAAGGCGGGCACCTCGCGGTTGATGGCGTGGATGGTGAAGGTTTTTGAGAATTCGTGAACATTGAGGATGTGCATATGGGTGTGGGGGCACGGGCGCATCACGATGCGCCCCTACAATTTGGCGTGTACCAGGGCGCATCACGATGCGCCCCTACAATTTGGCGTGTACCAACTGTTGCGTATACGGGTGCTGCGGGTCGTCGAGTACCTGATCGGCGAGGCCGTGTTCAACCACCTGGCCACCACGCATCACCAGCACCCGGTCGGCCAGGGTACGGATGACGCCGAGATCGTGCGAGACGACAACGGTGGCGATGCGGCGCTCGCGGCGCAAACGCAGCAGGGTGTCAAGCACAAGTGCCTGGATAGAAACATCGAGGCCGGTGGTGGGTTCGTCGAGCAGCAGTAGGGCCGGGCGCATGGCGATGGCCTTGGCCAACTGGACGCGCTGCTGCATGCCGCCCGAGAGTAGCCGTGGCGGATCGTCGAGCCGGTCGAGCGGAAATTCCGACTCGGCCAGGGAGTCGCGGGCGGCGGTGCGTAGGGTGGCGAAGCTGCGCTCGCCCGCCATGATCAGCCGCTCAGCGACGTTACCGCCGCTGCTGACGCGCATGCGCAGGCCCATGTGCGGCTGCTGGTAGACAATCCCGATCTGCGTGACCCGCAATTCGCGCCGCCGGTAGCGATCCAACCCCAGCAGGTTCTCGCCCGCGTAGGCCGCCAGGTTCAGCCGGTAATCGCCCGCATTGGCGGGTTCCTCCAGGTTCAGCATCCGCAGCACCGTACTCTTGCCCGAACCTGATTCGCCCACAATGCCCAGCGTCTCGCCGGGGTAGACTTCCAGATCCACGCCGGATACCGCTGTTACCCGGCCATACGTCTTGCGCAGCCCCCACGCTGTTAGCAGCGGGCGGTCGGCGGTGAGGCGCGGTGGATCAAAATATGTCGGTGTCATATCGTATCGTATCCCGTAGGGGCGAAGCATTGTGATGGGACGCAGAGCGTCCCATCACAATGCTTCGCCCCTACTTAATCACGCCTGGCATCCAGAACTGTCCGGCGTCGTCGTAGTAGGTCGGGCCGATCTTTGTCGATTCGCCCTGTGCCATCTTGAGCAACTTCTCCACGTAGCCGGTGTCGGAGATACGGAAGCGCGATTCGCCGCTGGGCTGAGGCAGTTCGTCCATATATTTCTGGCCAGCCCCGGTAAGCGTGCACACCCGTCCGGCCTGATCTTCAACCTGGAAGAAGACATCGCTGAACTCAATCGGGCGCACGTCGGTGTAGGGCGGCACCGCATAGAGCCGTTTCTCGCGCCCCGCCGAGAGGATTGTTAGGTGGGCGGACTGGTGCAGGGCCGGGGTGTCCCAGCGCGGGATGGGACTGGGGCTCATGAGGTAGCGCCCGTTGACGATCACCGGGTAGCTGGCACCCTGCATAAAACGCCCGAAGCGCACCAGTTGCTCGTAGAGGCTCAACCACATTTGAGCGTAGTCGGCATCGGCGTGCATCTCGCGGGCCTGCGAGCTATCGGGCTGCACATGGCGCAACGGCTCAGGGTCGGGTACCTGGAGAACCAGCAATTGACCCTTGTCCATGCGCTCTTCGGGGATGCGGTGGCGGCTCTGGATGATCGTGGCCTTGGTGGTGTCGGTCGTGGTCTCTACGCCGGTCATACGGGCGATAAAGCGGCGCAGGTTGGCCGCGTTCACCGAATCGTCAGCACCCTGATCAATCACCTTCACCACGTCCTGCGGGCCAACCACACTGAGCGTGGCCTGGAGTCCGCCGGTGCCCCACCCCCGCGCAATCGGCAACTCACGGCTGGCGTAGGGTACTTGGTAGCCAGGGATAGCGATGGCCTTGAGGATGCGCCGACGCAGCTCACGGCGAGCGAAGGCGTCCAGGAATCCGTAGCTGTAATCCTGGCGCGGGTGTGCGAGATCCGCGAGGGTCATAATGTCTCTCCCGTCTTGGCCGCCTTGCGCAGATTGTCCAGGGCGCTGCCAAAGGTGACATAGTGCGGCAGCTTGTAGTGGATGCAGAATCCCGAAGACTCGACCGGCTCGGTGTGGTACAGCACAAACTCTTCCTGGTGAGCCGGGTGCGGGTTAGGCGCGCTCATCTCCAGATCGAGCATCGCCCCGGCGATGGTTTTTACCTCGTTCCAGCCAATAGTTGCGGTGAAGCCTAATCGCAGCGGCGCGTCACCAGGCGCACCGGCTCCGGTGTCCACGATCTCCGCTTGGCTGACCCGCACGCGCCCGGCGCTGAACGCGACTCCGGTAACTGGGTGGCGCAGCGTCACCTCGGCGTAGCCCAGACGCAGTTCATTCACCGTTGGGTGCGACATACCGTAGCCGCGCATGCTGGCGTAGCCAAGGGCCAGCACCCCGCCAGTATCGGCGCGAGCCAGGGACTGCAGCCGGTGGGCGCGTGGCGCGGGAAAGCTAATCGGCTCACGGGTGACATCGGGCAAGGCGGATGGATCGCACGGATCGCGATCAGGCAGCGGAGCCAGCAGGCCATTCTCACGCTGCCAATCGGCCACGGCGGGGAGGGGGGCATTGAGCATTGAGCAACGCTCAATGCTCAATGCCGGAGGTTCCTCTTTTCGATCCTCAATACTCAGTGCATCATCAAGCACATCCAGCCGCAGCAGGCGGTGACTGTAATCAAGCGAGGGGCCGAGAATCTGGCCGCCGGGGATGTCTTTGAAGGCGGCGGAGATACGGCGCACCGTGCGCAGTTCGCTCTGGCGCACGGGCAGGGCGTAGGTGATACGCGGCTGCGTGCTGCGGTAAGCTCGCAGGAGCAGTACCGCCTCGTAGAGATCGCCGCCGGTCTGGGCCAGGGCTAGTGCGGCCAGATCAGGCGCGTAGAGCGAACCCTCGCCCATAACCCGATCAACCAGATAGGGCAGATGTCGCTCGATGGATTGCACCAGCACGGCGCTGAGCGGGCCGTTTAGTGTAGTGTGCAATTCCTCTGCCGCCGCAATCGCCTGCTCGCCGCCACGGGCTGCTACATAGGCCATGACAGTACCTCCACGGCGGTGGTGCGCGGCAGGCCCAGCACGGCGTTATCCGTCACCAGGAAGATGTCCCAACCGAGCGGCGCACGGGCTGTTGCGGCACGCAGCGACCAAAACGCATCCGGCAGACCGGCGATGAGTATCTCACGGGTACCGGCGATGCCGGGGCCACGCAGACGCAGGCGCGTATCCCAACCGAGGGCGCAGCCAATCACAATGGTGGCCCCGAGGTCCGGCGCGACATGAGTGCCCACCGGGGCCGAGGCGAGCAAATCGAGATCGGAGCGGCTGAGGCGCGGGTAAAACTGGTAGGATGCCGAGTCGGCGGGTAGACTCCGCCCGCCGGTATGGGACAGGCGGGCTGTCAGCATGGCGTCGGGCGTGAAGAAGCTGGTCTCCAGATCCACCAGTGTCTCACCAATCAGCGTCAGGGCGTCCGGGCCAGCGACCGGCAATCGCGTGGCGCGACCGGGGTAGCTCAGCGCCCACATGAGCGCCGTAAATGTGGCATGCTGACGGGTATCGGCGGGGTTCATGACGGGTACGGTCATATCAGAAGGTCTCCAACTCTACGCGGGTCTGCTCCACCTGTTGGCCAAAGACCGCGTCGGCAGAGTCGAGGGCGGCGGCCTGTGAGTCCACAAA
Source organism: uncultured Oscillochloris sp. (assembly GCA_903920315.1). Taxonomy (GTDB): domain Bacteria; phylum Chloroflexota; class Chloroflexia; order Chloroflexales; family Chloroflexaceae; genus Oscillochloris. The sequence goes on along the minus strand of CAIXLU010000075.1, from coordinate 6,533 downwards.
CGCCGCAATACGTGCGCGGTTGTGCCCCGCAGCGTAGGCCGCGTCGAGCAGGGCGATTGCCAGCGCCTGTTCCAGATCGCGGCCCAGGCAGGCTGCGTAGCCTTCGGCACCGGAGATCTGCACATGGGCCTCGGACAACAGCACCTCGCCGAGGTAGAACGTCTCGCCAGAGACAGTCTCCTCCATCGGCAGCATAGCCAGGCCAGTGCGGTTCACAACAACGGTGATCGGCTCCAGATCGGGGATGAAATCTTCGGCAAACGCCTTCACCGCATTGGCATTGGCGCGGGCCAGGGTGGAAAGCAGGAGATGTTGATCCATATCGGCTTATCCAATAGTGGCGCGGCGCAGATTACTGCGCCGCACCACCTGTCACTACTTCGCCAGCTTCTTCAAATCCAGGTTCAGCAGTTTGGCGATGTCGCGCAGCGAGTCGTAGTAGGAGTCCAACTGCGACAGGCCCATGTCCTTGGTCGGATCAACGTACCACTGGCCAAGCCCCTTCACAATCGCGGGGTTGTCCTTCACCTCTAGCAGAACACTGCGCACGGCCTGCTTGAAGGATTCGGGCAGGTTCTTGTTCAGCGCGAAGGGCGTATTTGGGATAGCGTCGGTGTAGGCGATGATGGCGATCTTGCCGTCGGGGCAGCTATCGTACAGAGCCTTAACCTCGGCGGGGGTACGCGGCTTCCCGATTTGGCCATCCGCAAAACTACAGAGTTCGATCTGGCCCTCTTTGACAAGGGTGTAGAGGTTGCCCTCGAAGGTGGCTCCCGCCTGGGTCGTGCCGTTCCACACCGAGAGAACCGCCGTCGGGTGGCTGCCCGCGAAGGTGGCCTTTAGGTCGGTGTCAGGGGCCAGTCCCGATTTGATCAGCAGGGTCTTGGGCGACAGGTGACCCGAGGTCGAAGCCGGGTCAACAAAGGCGAAGCTCTTGCCCTTCAGGTCGGCCAGACTGGTAATACCCGATCCCTTTTTGGTAATAATCGTGCTGTAGTAAGCGGTGGGCGCATTCGGATTGTAAACAGCGTCGCCCTTGCTGGTGCCAGGGGTCACGACCACGGCGACAGCCTCAGCGTTGGCTTCCTGCACTGCCAGTACATAGGCGAACGGCCCAACCTCCATGCCCTCCACCTGATCCGCACGCATCGCCTCGACCACCGCCGAGTAGCTGGTGCCGGTGGTTATCTCAACCGGGATGCCGAGCCGCTGCTCAAGCAGCACGCGGAACGACTCTTGTTTCTGGATGGTGGCGTTGGCATCATCGCCGGCGAACAGGCCCAGGCGGAATTTAGTCGGCCAACCCGTGCGATCAGCGGTAATGGAACCAGCGGCGGCGGCTGGAGCAGTGGTGGCAACCGGGGCGGCGGTCGCGGCGACGGTGGCAGCCGGGGCGGCAGCCGGGACGGTGGTTGCGGCGACGGTGGCAGCCGGGGCGGCAGCCGGGACGGTGGTTGCGGCGACAGTGGCAGCCGGGGCGATGGTTACGGCGACAGTAGCAACCGGGGCGGTGGTAGGAGCTTTCGCCGCCGAGGCACCGCCACAGGCAGTCAGGATGGTCGTCAGCACCAGAGTCCACGTCACAGGCATGAGCTTACGGAACACGGATCACTCCTTCTCGTCTGAGGTATCTGTACCGAAAAGTCTATGGCTACGGAGCGTATAGCTCCGGGATGCCCGTCTAGATCAGCTTCTTCCGCAAGTAGTCGCTCATCCGGTCAATCACCGTCACCATCACGATGATGATGATCAGCGTGCCCATCAGGTTGCGGTACTGGAACAGGCTGATGTACTTCTGGAGGATGAAGCCGATGCCGCCAGCTCCCACCAACCCCAGGATGGTGGCCGAGCGCACGTTGTGCTCGAAGTTCAGCAGCGAGTAAGTGGCAATTAGCGGCAACGCCTGCGGCACCACCCCGTAAACAAAGGTCTGCATTGAACCTGCGCCGGTGGCGCGTACCGCGAGGACTTGCTGCGGGTCAATCTGTTCAATTGACTCGGCGTAGAGCTTGGCCAGCGATCCGACTGCGCCCACGCCGATGGCCAGTACCCCGCCAAAGGGGCCGAGTCCCACGGCGGCCACGAAGATCAGCGCGAAAATAATCTCGGGGATGGCCCGGTTGATGTTCAGGATGAACCGGGTGGCCTGATACACCGCCGGGTGCGGCGAGATATTGCGCGCTGCCAGCAGGCCCAGAGGGAGCGAGAGAAACACGCCCACGATGGTCCCCACAATCGCCATCTGGAGCGTCTCGACAATGTAGGGCAGCACCAGCGGTATGGTCAGCGTCAGGTGATCGCCCATCACACCCTGGAGCGGCGCAGGCATGGCCAGCGGAGTAGGCTGCATATCCCACTTCGGCGGGAAGAGCCGGGTCACAAAATCTGCAATGTGAGGGACACCCTCGATCAGCGATACCGGATTGGCATGTGATCCGTTCAGTGCCCAGCCAATCACCACGATCAGCACACCCGCGATCATGATCTGGCCAATACTGATCTGCGGCCACGGGGTGATCAGTCGCTCACGTGGCACCGCCGCAGGCCGCTCCGGCTGCGCGCCTGCCTTGATCTTAGAGGCCATGCCGTTCGTCTCCCTACGCTAGTGCAAACCCTACCTCGGCCATCTGGCGCGGCATACGGTCGAAGCGGTAAACTCGATCCAAAACTGTCTCGTTCAGCCCAATGGGTGGCCCGTCGTAGACCACCTCGCCCTGGGCGATGCCGATCACCCGGTCGGCGAAGGCGCGAGCCAGTTCGACCTGATGAATGTTGATCAGAGTGGTTACGCCATCCTCGCGGGCCACGCGGGCCAAGTCGGCCATCACCTGCTCGGCCAGTTCCGGGTCGAGGCTGGCGACCGGCTCGTCGGCCAGGAGGATCGTCGGCTCCTGCGACATCGCCCGCGCAATCGAGACGCGCTGCTTTTCGCCGCCCGAGAGCCGGTCGGCCCGCTGATTGGCCTTCTCGTACAGGCCAACCCGCTCCAGATTGCGCACGGCGATCTCGCGGTGCGTCCGGTCGAAGAAGCCCATCAGGCTCGCGGCGGCGTTGGCGTAGCCCAGCCGCCCAGTGAGTACATTGGTGATCGCGGGCAGGCGATCCACCAAGTTATATTCCTGCCAGATAAAACCGATTCGCTGACGTATGGCGCGCAGCCTGCGCTCGTCAACCGCCACAATATCCTCACCACCCAGGTGGATCGCCCCGCTCGTGGCCTGCTGGAGTCCGCAGACACAACGTAACAAGGTACTCTTACCCGCACCCGAGCGCCCGATGATCGCCACGATCTCGCCGCGCTCTGCACGCATTGAGATCGACCGCAACGCCTCGTGGCCGTTCGGGTACACCATGCGCAGATCACGAATTTCTAGCAGAGCCATAGGGGGAATCCCTTTCCGTCGGCATAACAAAACATACGTGAGTCTCATTCTGCACGATGCGGGTTAACCCGGTACGATGGGGATGCTAAGTGTGGGTTAAGGCTGGGTAAAGAGGTGAGGTTGGGGAACGTGAGGGGGTTTTCTGAAATCACGCATGGCATCACGAAAGATCTTACTTTAGGTGAGCGCGTGCCTCACGAGTAATGTTACCCTTCACGGTTCGGGATCGCACGAACCGGGAGGCATACTGTGAGGTCACAGATGAGCTATCGGTCAAAACGCGAGCTGTTGGCACAGATCGCACCACGCTATCAGCTCGCGGTAGGTGTACGCTTAACGGTGGTCGGGCTATTTTGGGCGCTCAACCAGCGCATGTGCCGTTCGAGGATTTCACGATCACAGAGCGGTACATGCTACATTGTGACAAGTGACGCAAATAGCCCGAAAGTATTAGACCACCATTAAGCATACACCTACCGCGTTCTGTCTCCTTTGTTTCAATCCGCCGTGCGGATAGCTGTTTGGTTGAAGTACCCGTCTGGTCGGTGCCGAAGTACGCCTGATCGCTGTTTCAATCCGCCGTGCGGATAGCTGTTTGGTTGAAGGAAGGGGCGTGGTCGCGCTGCTCAATAGTGTCAGTGTTTCAATCCGCCGTGCGGATAGCTGTTTGGTTGAAGGAGTGTTCCCAGCATCAAACGCGCCGCCGCGATCGTTTCAATCCGCCGTGCGGATAGCTGTTTGGTTGAAGCAGACTCGCATCGGCTTTCCCTCGGTCGCGGGCTAAGTTTCAATCCGCCGTGCGGATAGCTGTTTGGTTGAAGAAGGCCGTCCTGAACGCATCACGGGCGCTACTGTCGCGTTTCAATCCGCCGTGCGAGGGGCGCGCTTAACATAAGATTCGCGTCGCTCAGCGACGGCGGTTCGGGGCGGGGCGACGGGAGATCGCCACGGGTCGACTCGTACTATAAAATTCACGTCGGATGGGTGCCACCCGCCGGTTCCCCGCGACGGAAGATCCTCCGCTGCCCGACGGCGGTTCCCGATTCCCCGTCGGTATGACGTGGCACTCCCGATGCGGTAGTATCGTTATTCCTGACCCCACCACCGCAACCGGGAGCATCATCATGGTAGCGGTTTTTCCTGATTTCATCAACCGGCTCGTCGTTCGCTTCCGACGCCCCCCGCCGTGTCCGTCTGTCGTGGCGATTCCTGATGACCCCTGTCCGCTCATCCATCCCGCCGCGCCTCTGCCGGCCTGGGTCGCCGATGACCCCGTCGTCCAGAAGTATCGCACCCTGATCGGTTCCTTGCCCTGGGATCAGTTCCCCGAGCGCCCGACCGATCATCCCTGGCCAGGGCCGACGCCCCACCCGCGTGTCTCGTTCGCCGCCGCCTATCTCGTCAAACTTCAGGAGGACAAGCGGTATATGTCCGATTTGCGCACCTATCTGATCGAGCATCCGGCCCTGGTGTACTGGCTGGGCTTCGCCCGTGTCCCCGATCCCACCGCGCCCCACGGGTTCCAGATCGCCGCCAGTGTCCCTACTCGTCGCCAATTGGGCACGGTTTTGCGTACTTTGCCCAATTCCGCCCTTCAATTCCTGCTCTCTGCGAGTATTCAGGTTCTTACGGAGACTCTGACCCCCGAGGAGCAGGCCACGTTTGGCGACACGATTGCCGGGGATACTCAGGCGCTGCTGGCATGGGTCAAGGAGAACAACCCCAAGCAGTATATCAAGGAAGGGCGACTCGACAAAACTCGTCAGCCGGCAGGCGATCCCGACTGCACGCTCGGCGTGAAGCACCGCCGCAACACCGGCGTCCCCGATGACGCCGCCGATCATCCTGCCCCATCCACCGATGCGAAACCCGCGTCGAAACTCCAGGTGGGCGTGGATATTTTCTGGGGCTACGCCTCCGGCATCGTCGTCACTCGGTTGCCCGACGAGACCGAGGTGGTGCTGGCGGAGCGCACCCGCCCCTTCAACGAGTCCGATCCCTCTCACTTTCGCCCGCTGATGGCCCAGGTCGAGGAGCGCCTGGGGCGTCAACCGCGTTTCGGCACCTGGGATGCCGCCTTCGATGCCCATTATGTCTACGAATACTTCGATCAGGCGGGGGGTTTTGCCGCCGTTCCCTTTAATGGGGGCGGGAAGCGGGCGAAACGCACGTTTGCCCCCGACGGCACCCCGCTTTGTGCCGCCGGTCTCGCCATGCATCTCAATTGCATCTACCAGGATCGCACCAGTGGATTGGAGCCGTATCCCCGGGCGAAATACGACTGTCCGCTCCTGCGTCCGACCGTCACCGGCGAGTCCTGCCCGTGTGGGGACGCCCATTTTGCCAAGGGTGGATGCAGCACGACCATCGCGAACACGCGGGGAGCACGCATTCGCCATGAACTCGACCGGGAGAGTGACACCTATAAGAAGATGTACGCCCTGCGGACGATGGTCGAGCGGATCAACAGTCAGGCCGAGGCGTTGGACATCCTGCGTCCGAAGCTGCGCCGGGGTCAGGCGATCATCAACCGGAACACCTTGACCTATGTGCTGATCAACCTGCGGGCGCATGCGCGCCGCTGCGCCGCCGCCACGGAGGGGCGGACGACCCCGATCTAAGGTGCGGTGGGCGGTGTTCGTCATCCCCGGCTGACTCGTCGGGTGGTGGTGGTGAGGAACAGTCAGGGGAACGACCGACACGACGCCCGCTGAGACAACCGAATCCCTCGACGACACCCTGGGCCGACATCCTCTCGGCACCGGGACGTGACTCCCTGCGCGCACAATGAGCTGCATCGGCTCGCATCCCCCGTATCGTGCCCGCCATCCCTCCCCTCACCCCGTCATCTCCCGCCGGTCACCCCCCGCCGCCGCCTCGCGCACCCCCGACATCGTACAGACGTGCGCTTTCCTTGGCGATTTGTCACATTATGTTTAGCGCATCCCGGAATTGCGAATCTTATGTTAAGCGCACCCCTCCCGTGCGGATCTCTGTTTGGTTGAAGGCGATCATTCTCCCCCACGCATTGACCATCGCGATGTTTCAATCCGCCGTGCGGATCTCTGTTTGGTTGAAGCTAAGAACTTCGTCGGGTGCCGCACAATCGACGACGTGTTTCAATCCGCCGTGCGGATCTCTGTTTGGTTG
>CAIXLU010000074.1 GCA_903920315.1 uncultured Oscillochloris sp. | reverse complement strand
GGCCATCCACGGGCGGGCCGCTGTCGTGGTGCCAGACAACGTGCTTTTCGAGGGCGGGGCGGGCGAGATCATCCGGCGTAAACTGCTGCACGAGTGCGATGTTCACACCCTGTTGCGCCTGCCCACCGGGATCTTCTATGCTCAGGGCGTGAAGGCCAACGTGATCTTCTTTGATCGTCGTCCCGCCAGCCCAACCCCAGCGACTGAGCAACTCTGGATCTACGATCTGCGCACGAACCAGGAGTTCACCCTCAAGCAGAACCCACTCAACCGGAGCGACCTGGACGAGTTTGTGGCCTGTTACATACCCGAGAACCGCCACACCCGCCAGCCACGTTGGTCGCTAGAGAACCCGACGGGGCGCTGGCGGGCCTACACGTATGACGAACTACTGGCCCGCGATAAAGTGAGCCTGGACATCTTCTGGCTACGCGACGAGAGCCTAGAGGACAGCGCGAATCTGCCCGCACCGGAGGTACTGGCCACCGAAATCGTGCAAGATCTCCAGGCCGCCCTAGAGCAATTCGCCGCCATCGCCGAAGATGTGGGTGAGGCGGAACATAGCCGATAGCCGGACATCTGCAATCCAAAATCTAAAATCCAAAATCCAAAATCCAAAATCATGGCATCTGACTCCATCAACGCGATCATCGCTGATCTTGCGGCTATCCCGGCCCCCGCTGACGCGGTGAATCCCTACGCGCTGGATGGCCCGCCGGGTAACGTTGTGCGCCGGGATAACCTGCGCCTCGCCCTGGAGGTGGCCCTGGCTCGTGGCCCTGACCTACTGCTCGTTGGCGAGGCTCCTGGCTATAACGGTGCCCGCCGTACCGGTGTCCCCTTCACGAGCGAGCGTCTGCTGCTGGGCGGAATTGTTCCGCTGGGTCAGTACGGCGCGGATCAGGGTTTCGCTCTGGCCACCGATGACGGGCGCATGTCTGCCGAACCAACTGCCACCATCGCCTACCGCGAACTGGCCGCCCTGGGACTCTTTGCCGTTGGATGGAACGCCTACCCGCTGCACCCGCACCGTCCCGGCAATGATCAGAGCAACCGCCCGCCGCGCACCATCGAACTGGCGCTTGGCTTGCCATTGCTGGCCCGCATCATCGCCCTCTTTCCCGCTGTGCCTGCCGTAGCTATGGGCAACAGCGCCGACCGCGCCCTCGCCGCACTCGGCGTAGCTCACACCAAGCTGCGCCACCCCGCCCAGGGCGGCGCAACCAGCTTCGCTTTGGGACTGCGCGCCTTTGCCGAGGGGTTGCGTCGGGGTGGGGTATAATCGGGGCCATGATACGAACGGTAACAGCCACCCGCTATGTGCGGCCCTTGCGTGAGGGCGGATCGCTGCCCGCGATCATCGAGGCCGACGACGACGGGATGTACGTCCTCAAATTTCGCGGTGCGGCCCAGGGGCCGAAGGCGCTGATCGCCGAGTTGATCTGTGGCGAGATCGGTCGAGCTCTTGGCCTCCCCGTGCCCGAGGTTGTTTTTGTTGAATTCGACGGCGCGCTCGGGCGCAACGAACCACACACCGAGATCCAGGAACTGATGGGCCGGAGCGCCGGACTCAACCTGGCCCTCGACTATTTGCCCGGCTCCTTCAACTTCGATCCGCTGAACGCCAGCGGCGTTGCGCCCGATCTGGCCGCACGCATCGTCTGGTTCGACGCCTACATTACCAACATAGATCGCACGCCGCGAAACCCGAACATGCTGCTCTGGCACCGCAAGCTCTGGCTGATTGACCACGGTGCGGCCCTGTATCTGCACCACACCTGGGCTGATTGGCGCACACGGACACGCGGGCGTTTCGCGCCGATCAAGGATCACATCCTGCTAGGTGTTACTGGCGATTTGCAGGCTGCTGACGCAGCCCTAGCCGCTCTCGTCACCCCGGATCTGATCGCCGAACTGGTGGAGTCCATCCCCGCCGCCTGGCTGATGGGCGAACCGGCATTTGCAGACGTGGAGGAACATCGCGCCGCCTACGTAACGTACCTGAGCGAGCGGCTACAGGCTCCGCGCCTATTTGTGGAGGAGGCGGCTCATGCCCGTGCGCAGTGCCTATGAGTACGCCCTAATCCGCATCGTGCCACGGGTTGAGCGCGGCGAGCAGATCAATGCGGGGGTGATACTCTTCTGCCGTGAGCGCCGCTTCCTGGCCGCACGCCTGAAGGTAGATGCGGCCCGCCTGCGTGCCCTCGCCCCCGAACTCGACATCGAGAGCCTACGCGAGCAACTCGGCCACATCCCGATCATCTGCGCCGGAGGACGATCATCTGGCCCGGTGGGTACTATGCCCGCCCACGAGCGATTCCGCTGGCTCACCGCACCACGCAGCGCTATCGTGCAACCATCGTCCGTCCACGTGGGGCTCTGCACCGATCCTGCATTGGCCCTGGATCGTCTCTTCGCCCAACTCGTCGGCACGAATCCGTAGGGGCGGCACGAATCCGTAGGGGCGGCGCGCGAGCCGCCCCCACGCGAGCCGCCCCAACGCGCGCCGCCCCCAAACCGTAGGGGCGG
>CAIXLU010000073.1 GCA_903920315.1 uncultured Oscillochloris sp. | reverse complement strand
GTCTGTGAGATCTGCATGGTCGCCCGAATGTAGTCCATCACCTTTGTCACCGCCCAGTTGGGATTGATCACCTGGAAGTAGAGAACTGCGTTGACCTTGATGGTCACGTTGTCGAGGGTGATCACCTCCTGTACCGGCACGTCCATAGTGATCGTGCGGGTGTCAACGCGCACCATACGCTCAAATACAGGAAGCACGAGAAAGAGGCCGGGGCCACGGGCACCCATTAGGCGACCGAGGCGAAAGATTACGCCGCGCTCGTATTCGGGCACGATCTTGATCGCGGAGAGGACAACCATCAGCACGATGAACGCGAGCATGGCAATGCATGCGAGGAGAGTGACACCAGTCATTTGAGACTCCTTTTATCCTAAGACAAGGTTCAGATCCGCTTTACAGTGTGCGGTGTTCGTAGTGCGGGCTTCCAGCCCGCCGACGCACATCCGGCGGGCTGGATGTAATGAAGAGATACAGGCAAAAATAGACGCGATTAGCTTCCAGCCCGCCGACGCACATCCGGCGGGCTGGAAGCCCGCACTACGAACTGTAAACCTGAAATCTGGCACCTGAAACCTTGTCTAAATATGGCAATCCTCTTGAATCTGCGAAGGGGAGTCAAGGCTTTAGCCGGCTGAAGCCTTGACTCCTCCTTCATAACCGATCTAGCGACCCATCCGTTCTCCTCACCGTGAGGCGCAGTTCGTGGACGCTCGTAACACGCACGTATTCGCCGAGTTCGGCGTCGCCATTCTCGCAGACAGCGCTCCAGAGAGCGCCTTCCACAAAAACCATGCCCTCGGGGGCGAGGCGCTGGCGCACTTCGGCGAGCCGACCGATCAGTCCTTCCTGGCCCGTGGTGACGGGTTGGCTGCGCACCCGCACTACGAGGTAGATTCCGAGGGCGGCGAACCCAGCGATCAACAGGGAAACAAGGACAATCGCCCAGAGGGCCACGGCCACGCCAGGAGCCTGGGCTACGTCAAAGAGGTTCAGGGCGCTCAGCACCAACACCACCAAACCAACCACGGTCAATCCTCCGTGGGAAGGAACAAACAGGTCGGCAGCAACCAGTCCAAAGGCGATCACGAGTCCCGCGAAGCTCAGCCAGTTTACCGGCAAAGCCAGGAGTCCAACCATACTGCTGATCAGCAGCACGACACCGACACCGGCCAAAATGCCGACGGTGGGCGTGGCGAACTCGGCGTAGATCGCAATCCCAGCCATCACCAGCAGCAGAAAGGCCACGGTGGGATCGGCCAGCAGAAGCAGGATCTGCTCGCCGATGCTGGGGGCCACGGGTGTGGCGGCGCGCCCGAGGGTGTGGAGAATTCGTTGGCTGCCGTCCTCCAGCGTCACCACACGCCCCTCTAGGGATGTCAGCAGATCCTCATCGTCGCGGGCGACAATGTTGATAGCTGGTGGGTCAAGGGCACTGGCCTGCTCATTGGTAAGCACCGCACCCACGCGGGCGGCCCGATCAACCCAGGCATCGCTGCGGCCACGGTCGCGGCTCCAGCCGCCAAGCTGGCGGATCACCTCAACGAGAAAGAGATCGCGCACCTGAGCGGAGGTATCACCCGTAGGCTCAGCCAAAGGTAAGGCAACTCCAAAGCTGGTGCCGGGGGCCATCGCAGAGAGATGGGCGGCGCTGAGTAGCCACGCCCCCGCAGCGCCCGAATTTGTCCCGCCGGGAGCG
>CAIXLU010000072.1 GCA_903920315.1 uncultured Oscillochloris sp. | reverse complement strand
GGTTATGCCTTCAGCGACGATGGCAACGGCACCCTAACTGTCACCCTGACCGGCGCCCAGGCCCACGCCTACGCCGAACTGGTGCGCCCGCACCTCGTCGAGGGCTGGACAGAGGTGGTTGGCTCAGGTTGGCTGGTGATCTTCCCCGATGCGGTTATTCCCTTCGATTCGGTGGCCGCCGATGAGCAGATCTGCGACCGCATCCGTACCGCGCTACAGATTGATGCCCTGCCCAGCTTTATGGCCTACCTGGCCACGGTGCCTGCCTACCAGGATCTGATCTACCACAGCGAGTACAGCTCACCGATCAACTCTGGGCCGATTAACGGTCTGCCCGGTGATCAGGCGATCAGCAAAACGATTGCCTACCTGGAGCAGCAGGGCCAGGGACAGGGCCGTCTCAACTATAAGATGCGCGATTGGCTGATCAGCCGCCAGCGCTACTGGGGTACGCCTATTCCGATCATCCACACCGAGGATGGTCTGGAGATTCCCGTACCCGACGACCAACTGCCCCTAACCCTGCCGGGTGTGGAGAGCTACGAACCCACGGCCACCGGCGAGTCACCCCTGGCCCTGATCGAAGATTGGGTGCAGGTGAGGCTGCCCGACGGTCGTAGTGGTCGCCGTGAGACCGATACCATGGGTACTTTCGCTTGCTCGTCCTGGTACTACATGCGTTACACCGACCCGCACAACCCCAGCCAGATTGCCACGCCCCAGGAACTGAGCTACTGGCTGCCGGTGGACATGTACGTCGGTGGGGCCGAGCATGCGGTGATGCACCTGCTCTACTCGCGCTTCTGGACGAAGGCGCTCTACGACCTGGGGATTGTCCCGTTCTTCGAGCCGTTCAAGCGTCTGCGCAACCAGGGTCTGATCCTGGCCCCCGCCCGCGAGGTAGATGGCCAGTTGGTGATCGAGAAAATGTCGAAGTCGAAGGGCAACGTGATCACGCCCGATGATGTGGTTGCGAAGCACGGCGCGGACGCCCTGCGCGGCTACGAGTGCTTTATCTCCGACTTTGAGGCGGCGGTGCCCTGGAATACCGACGGCGTGCCCGGCGTTCGCCGCTGGCTAGACCGGGTCTGGCGGATTGTCCTCAGCCCCAGCGATGAGTCTGACCAGTCCGGTGACTTCAGCGAGCGCCAGTTGCGCCGCGTCACCCATCAGACAATGATGCGCGTTGAGCGTGATATTGCCGAGTTTAAGTTCAACACCATCATCTCGACCCTGATGGAGTGTACCAATGCCATGTACAAGGCCCGCGACGCAGGACTTATCGGCACACCGGCATGGGCCGAGGCAACCAAGACCCTGATGTTGCTGATTGCCCCGGTGGCCCCGCACATCGCCGAGGAGTTGTGGGCGCGCACTGGCCACGGTTACAGTATCCATCAGCAAGCATGGCCGGTGGCCGACCCCTCTCTGGCTGCCGAGGATGAGATCGAGGTAGTGCTGCAGGTAAACGGCAAGGTACGCGACAAGCTGACGGTGCCGGTGGATGCCAGCGAAGATGACCTGCGCGCCCTGGCGATGGAGAGCGACCGGGTACGCAGCCATATCGGGGACAAGGCTATCCGCAAGGTGATCGTGGTGCCCGGCAAGTTGGTAAATGTCGTCGTCGGATAAGCCATACGTAGAGACGCCCCGGCGGGGCGTCTCGGCGGGGCGTCTCGGCGGGGCGTCTACTGAGACGCCCCGCCGGGGCGTCTCTACTGAGATGAAATGCCAATCTTTGAGAGTCGAATCCTGCGCACCTACCTGGTGATTGCCCTGGGTGCCATCCTGTTCATGCTTCGCCGCTACGCCTTGCCCACATTCTTCGACACCGAAGGGCTACCCTTTGATATTGCCGGGCCATCGGCGCTCAACTCGTGCTACGACGCCATCGCCCTCAATACCTGCGCCGACGGCGGCATCGTCCTCTTCACCATCATCGGCGTCGTTCTGTCTGTAGGCTGGGGGAGTCTGGGAATGGCAATTTTCGCCGTCATCCTCGCGATCCCGCCCCTCGTTCTCTACTTCGCCCTCAGCCCGATCTGGGCACCGCTACTGAGTCTGCTGCTCATCCCCGTAGCCCTTGAAGTGGGCCTGCGATTCCTCTTCCCCATGCCAAAAGATGCCCTACCGCAGAAGTAAGGCTGTTAGGCGGAATGAAGCGAGATTCTTTGCGCCCTTGCGCCTTTGCGTCAGACGAGCGCTCGTCTGACGCAAAGGCGCAAAGGCGCAAAGAGTGAGAAGGGTTGCGGACGGGATGCTTCGCCCTACTCTGTATTAGGACGATCTCACCGTGCGTTGGTCCTGACTGAGCGGCAGCGCGAGCGCAAAAATACTTCCCTTACCTTCTGCGCTTTGCAGCCAGATTTTGCCGCCATGCGACTCGATGGCGAGTTTACAGAAGGTTAATCCCAACCCTGTACCGCGCACCTTCCGACCACGCACCTGGCCGAACTTCTCAAAAATACGCTCGTGATACTGGGGCGGAATCCCTGGGCCGTGATCACGCACCCAGAACACCAGCCAGTCTCCGGCATGAAGCTCGGGGATGCGCAAGGGGAGGCCATCAACGACATCGGGATGAACCCCCTCCGTAATGTGCAGGGCGACCGCCCCCAGCGTCACGGTGGCTTCCATCGGCGAAAACTTAATCGCGTTATCGAGGAGGTTCTGGAGGACGCGCACCAGTTTCTCCCGATCTGCCTCCACAAGCGGCAGGCCAACCGGGAGTTGCTGCATCAGCGGTATTCTCTGATCACGGGCCGAGACCATCAGGCGGTCAAGGGTCTGATCAATCAGTGCATAGGGCGAGAGCGGCTCCACCTCCAGGCTCATGCGCCCCTGCTCCATTTTTGAAATATCCAGGAGCGTGTTCACCATCTCCAGCATTGTCCGGCTGCCCTGGTGCGCAATGCCCAGCAACTCTTGCTGCTGGTCGGAGATCGGTCCGCCCAGGCCGCGCTTGACCATCATGATCCCATTCATGATCGCTGTCAGCGGTGCACGCAGGTCGTGGATGAGCATCCCGGTGTAGTCTTCGCGCAGTTGGGCCAGCTCGCGCTCCTTCGAGATGTCCTGAAACAGAGCCAGACGGCCAATCTCTGCGCCGTTCACTTCGCGTACGGGCAATGTGTAGTGACGGATAAAGCGCGCCTGCGGGCTACTTAGTTCCAGTTCTACCACCTGATCAACGGCGTCATCCTCGTTTAGCCACGACGGCGTACTCACCGCGAGGGCGCGTGCACTCAACTCGGCCAGCAGATCATTGATCTGACGACCGATCAGAAGCTCCTTGCGACACGAGAAGAGCTGAGCCGCCATCGGGTTGGCCGTCACCACGGCACCGTGCATATCGGCCATCAGGATGCCATCATTTGTCGAGTTCAGGATCGCCTCAAAGCGGTCGCGCACCGTCGTGACCTCTTGGAAGAGGTGTGCGTTCTCAATCGCCACACCAATCGTGGCCGCCATCCGCATCAGGCGGTTGGCCTCCTCCTCCGTGAAGGTGCCATCGCGCTTATTGAGCAGTTCGATCACGCCGATTGTGCGATTTTTGACCACAATCGGCACGCACAGGATCGTTCGCACCTCATAGTTTACCGACTCGCTCACCTTCGCGTAGAAGCGCGAGTCGTGCTGGGCATCGTGGATAATCTCATATTGCTGCGACTGAGCCACCAGACCAACAAAGCCTTGGCCCTGAGGCACGCGCACGCCAAAGAGTTTTTCCTCGCCCGCCTCCAGGGTCATCACAAAAACCAGTTCGTTCGTCTCGACATCAAGCATCAAGAGCGAGCCGGCGTCCACCTGAAAATACTCGTTGAGCTGCTCCATCACCAAGTGGTACACATCGCGGGTGTTCAGCGATGATGTGACGGCAGCGGCGATTTTGTTGAGGGTGGCCAATTCGGCGGTGCGCCGCTGTGCGCGTTCGATGATGCGGAATGAGGTGGTGGCCGTTGCGATCTGACTGGCCATCAGGCGGGCCAGAGCAACCTCGCTCTTGGTGAAATGGCGTGGCTCTTCCATCGTGGCGAAGAGCAGGATGCCGATCACCCGATCCTGGGCCACCAGGGGCAACATCAGCACCGAGCAAATATGCTCGCGGTCGAAGAGTTGGATGAACACCTGCGTCATCGCACTCGCGTCAGAGCCAAGTAGTTCGTTATGGTGGATATTATCAATCTGGACGACCTGGCGTTCGGCGAAGACCTGATGTAGGAAAGGCGTATCGGTAAGCAGAAACGGCGTGGGCAGGCTCACCCGAGGCGGGTGCGCGTTAGCCACATGAGCAGTAATGCCATCATCGCTCACAAAGAGGACGCAACTGGAAGGCAGATGGAGGATCTGCGAGAATTCGCTGATACCGAGCATCAGCAACTCGTCGAGAGTTGCCGCCGTCTCGATCACTGAGGCGATCCGCAGCAGCGCTGCGGTGCGTGTATCAACAGGATCGTGATCGTTGTCGGAACCTGCTACCGTCGGGGTGTCCTTATTCTTCATTCTCCCACCTCACACCTCGCCCACGCAGCAGAGAGTCCGTTAGTGGGATGAACGTCTCGCCACCATGAGTTAGCAATCGCCCCGTGCCATGCACAGACAGGGCACAGTATAGCTTGTGCCCTAGCGGACGGCAAATGTGGTGTAGAACTGAACATGGCGACGGGCGATCTCGGGCCATGCGAAGGGGGCGGCAGCGCGGCGACCGGCGGCGGCAAGATCGGCGCGCAGGGTTGACGAGGCAGCAAGGCGAGCCAGGGCTGCAGTCACGGCGGTGGTATCACCAGGAGGGGTAAGTATGGTAACGCGCCCGTCAGCCAGTGCCGCTGCCGTTGCTGGGTCGTCGGGGGTGGTGGTGATGAGCGGGCAGCCGTGAACGAGGGCGGCGAGCAGGCTGCCTCGGCGGAACGACGCGCCATCGAGAAAGGGCAGGGCGGCGCAGTCGGCAGCCAGAAGGTGGGCCGAAACATCTGCAGCATTCACGTGTCCGGTGCGAATGACCCTCGGCGCGAGGCCGAGATGATTGATCCGGGCCTGAAGCGCTGCGGCGAAGGCAACATCTTGGGGAGCGGTGGCCGCCCCGCCGATCAGCAGCAGTCGCCAGGGGATGCTCTTGCCGATGCCGAGTAGCGACTCCACCAGCAGATCTGCACCTTTGCTCGGTGAGAGCAGGCCAAAGTAAGCCACCAGAAACTCGTCTGGCCTAACGCCGAGGTTAGCCCGCCATGCCATACGGCTGTAGCCCACGGGCGGGGCCACGTCAATATTCGAGCCAATCGGGATCATCGCCAGGGACGGGCCGCGCAGTCCAAGTGCCGCCAGCCGAGCAGCGTCGGTGGCATTTGTCGCCACTACGGCGTCGGCATCGGCGGCGAGACGGCGATTGACCCAGGCGCGCAGCGGGCCAGCCTTCGGGAAGAGGTATGGCTCCCGCAGGTCGTGGAAGGTCACGGCGATCCGGGGGCGATGTGGGAAGAGGCGCAGGTAACGCGGGAGCAGATTCACTCCGGCCCGCATGGCGTAGGCTCCGGTCTGGTACTGAATATGCAGCCAGTCGGGGTGCCACGCCTGGATCGCGGCGCGTACGGCGGGCCAGGATCGCGACGACCAGGTGAGCGGGCGGGCAGGGTTGGAGACCACGACCTCAGCCTCGCCGGCTGATAGGTCGTGGCGGATGAGTCTGCCATCTCTGATGGTGATCGCCGCCACCTGATGACCTTCAGCGCCAAGGGCGTGGCCGAGCTGGCAGGTATAGTCGCCGACACCACCGGGCTGGGGCGGATACTCGCCGGTGAGCAGGGCGATGCGTAAGGGCGCAGCAGCACCGTGCTGCTGCGCCCTTACGTCAGGAGTCAGGGGAGCCACTATGCCTGCCGACCGAGCAGACTCTCGGCGATGGCCCGGATCTGGGCGCGGGCAGCGGCGGCTTCAGCCGAGCCGTGCGTATCGAGGTCATCCAGGGCCGCGAGGGCAGCGTGATGATGCTCGGTGGCGATAGCCGCGCAGTAGGCGCGTGAGCCAGCGGCGTCGAGGATCGCCAGAGCGCGATCCACCGCTGCATCATCCGGCATGGGACTCTTGTAGATCGCAGCCAACTCATCGGCATCGGCCGCACTGCTCAGGGCGTGGACAATGGGAAGACTTACCTTACGCCGGTAGAGATCGGCCGCACGCGGCTTCCCGGTAAGCTCAGGATCGCCCCAGATTCCCAGAATATCATCCTCAATTTG
The DNA here is from genome assembly GCA_903920315.1 of uncultured Oscillochloris sp. Lineage (GTDB taxonomy): Bacteria > Chloroflexota > Chloroflexia > Chloroflexales > Chloroflexaceae > Oscillochloris. The sequence goes on along the minus strand of CAIXLU010000072.1, from coordinate 15,056 downwards.
GAAGGCGAGGCCTAGGCTGCGGCCAAAGGTGCCCATATCAGCGACAGTGGCGTCATCAGCACCAGCGACCATTGCGCCGAGGGCGGCCGAACCATCAATCAGGGCGGCGGTTTTACGACCGATCATCGCCAAGTAGTCATCGGGCGTGATTGACAGGTTCCCCTCGAAGCTAATGTCAAGAAACTGGCCCTCGCAGACGCTGAGGATCACCTCGTCGAAACGGCGCAGGACACGCAGGATACGCTCGGCGGGCACACCCGATTCCGAGAGGCGATGAATCGCCAGATGTGCGATCACAAACATCCCGTCGCCTGCGTTGATCCCTTGTGCAAGCCCCCAGAGGTGCCAGAGAGTCGGTCGTCCGCGACGAGTATCGCTATCGTCTTCAATATCGTCGTGGATGAGGGTGAAATCGTGAAGGAGCTGAACTCCCGCCGCCAGTGCCAGCGCCTGCGCCGGGTCGCCACCGGCTGCGCGGCAGGCGAGCAGCACGAGTTGCGGGCGGATGAGTTTACCGGGATCGGACTCACTTGGCATGAGCTGGGAATTGCGCCAGCCAAGATGGTACTCCTGCATCGCGTAGAAGCGAGAGACCCGCTCCTCGGCCTGTGGGAAGGCCGCACGCATGGCGGCCTGGACACGCTGGAGCGTATCAGGTTTGGTCTCAGGTTGTTTCATTCTGGTGTCATCTAAATAGTTTACACATAACCGTTGTCTATAGTACGACTACACGTAGTAAGTTCCGCATTCTAATGAGCTACGCGCCTAAAAAACACAAGCTCTTCTGTAACCAGGTCGTAATCAAAATCCATTGTCTGATCAAGGTGTGACTAGTACACTGCGCCATATGTAAGGCTGTAGGAGCAAGGACAGTCATCAGCGAAACCGACTGATGCTCAATACAGAAAGCCTACACGTCGTGGCCCACACCCGTAAAGGAGTGCCGTAATGTCGCTCAACATGCGTTTCCGTTTCAGCCCGGCGAAGGATGGCCTTGTCAAGGTACTTGGCCCCCTAGAGACTGAAATTATGCAGACCCTCTGGCAAGAGGAACGCAGCACCGTCAAGAAGGTTCATCGCAAACTCTCGTCACAGCGCGAGATTGCCTATACCACCGTGATGACCACCATGAGCCGCCTGGCGGAGAAGGGTGTCCTCAACCGCCACCGCGAGGGTCTCGCTTACGTCTACACCCCGGCCATCTCGGAAGAGGACTTCGTGACGATGGTAGTGCATCAGGTCCTCGACGGGCTGCTGGACGACTACAGCGACACGGCCATCGAGTACATGATTGATTACCTATCCCGCAACAACCCCGCTGAGCTTAAGCGTCTCCAGTCGGCCATCCAGAGCCGTACTGGTGCCTAAACCCCGAGAGGGCTGGGGAGAGTACAACTCTCCCCAATCCCCTCTCAGACCGTCTCCCCCCACAGATCGTAATTTGTCGCCTGCGTGACCCGTACTGTCACGATGTCTCCAATAGGCGACTCTCCCCACACAAAAACCTGACCATCAACCTCCGGCGCGTCGCGGAATGATCGGCCCACAGCAATCGGTCGGCCATCATCAGCGCTACCATGACCCTCAATAAGCACATCAATGCTGCGGCCAAGCCAGCGATGGCTTCGCTCACGCGAGATGCCTTGCTGGAGGTGCATCAGTTCGTGCCAACGCTTCTCAATCACCTGCGGGCGTACCTGCTCCGGCAGGGTTGCGGCGTGGGTACCCGATTCCTGCGAGTAGCGGAAGGCCCCAACCCGGTCGAGGCGCACCTCGTCAAGAAACGCCAGCAACTCCTTGAACTCGGCGCTCGTCTCGCCGGGGAAGCCAACGATAAAGGTGGAGCGCAAGGCAATATCCGGCATTGCGGCGCGCAGATCGCGGATAACCCCACGGGTGCGATCGGTATCGGGCGGGCGATGCATGCGGCGCAGGGTATCGGGATGGGCGTGCTGGAGCGGCATATCCAGATACTTAACAATCTGCGGTCGCGTAGCCATCACCGCAATCAATCGCTCAGAGATACCGTGGGGATAGGCATACATCAGGCGCAGCCAGACATTTGCCGGGAGTACCTGGCAGATCTCGTCGAGCAGGGTTGCCAGACCATCCGTGAGTTTCAGGTCGGAGCCATAGTCGGTGAGATGCTGGGCAACCAGAATGATCTCGCGCACACCCTGAGATACCAGTTCCTGAACCTCGGCGAGGATAGAGTCAACCGACTTCGAGGCCATATCGCCCTTGAAACGAGGGATTGTGCAGAAGGCACAGCGCAGGTTACAGCCATCGGAGATCTTCAGGTAGGCCGAGGGCGTGCTATGAATGCGGCGGATCTGGGCGGTACGCCAATCGGCGTAGGAGGGCTGAGGGCTGAGGGCTAAGGGCTGAGGGGGGGGGGCAACCATATCCCCGATACGCATCCACTGCTGCGTACTAAGGATCTCATCAACACCCGCCACACTAGAGATGAGGTCAGCGTGGCTCTGGGCCATGCACCCAGCGGCAATCAGGCGCTGTCCATCGCGTTTTCCCGCACCAAGATCACACAGCACATCAACAGTTTCATCGCGAGCGGCAGCGATAAAGCTACAGGTGTTGACGATGATGACATCTGCGTCAATGGTACGAGCGACCCGCGTATGGCCCGCGTCGGCAAGGATTCCGTCCATGCCCTCACTATCAACCGCGTTCTTTGGGCAACCAAGGGTGACAATATGGTATTTCATAATGAAGGATTGAGTATTGAGAAACGCTTAATACTCAATATCCAAGGGGTCTCTAACGAAAGTTCGTAAACTGGAGCGGAACCTCCATCTCACCCTCGTGTTCACGCATAAAAGCAATGACCGACTGAAGATCATCACGGCTCTTGCTGACAACCCGCAGGGTTTCACCCTGGATACGCGGCTGGATCTTGGGGAACTGGTCGCGGATCTGCTTCGCGATTTTCTTCGCGAGATCGCTGTTAATCCCCTTCTGGAGCGTGATCACCTGGCGTACTCGGCTGCCGGTCACATCCTGAGCGGTGCCGTAGCTAAAAATCTTGAGCGAGAGCTTGCGGCGCAACGCCTTCGTCTCTAGAATATCGCGCACGCTGACCAGGGTCATCTCGGTATCAGTCTCGATCACCAGTTCGGTCTTGCTCAAGGTCAGGCTCGTCTTCGTATCCTTCAGATCAAAGCGAGTCTGGATGTCGCGCTGGGCCTGATCAACGGCATTCACCAGTTCCTGGTGATCAAATTCGGACACAATATCGAAGCTATTTTCGCTTGCCATATATTCTCATATCGAACGGAAAACTAATTCGGGGGCCACGGCCAGTTGACCGGCTGGCCAGACACTTGGCCGAGAGGCCCCTGCTCAAGGCCGTTGACGGTAAGGAGGACAGCGGGCGGATTACCGGCGCGGATGAGGATACGGCGCTGGGCCTCGAAGACCTGGCGCTGACCGGCGCTCATAACCCCCTCATAGATTGTGTTGCCGTCGGCCTGAACGCGCACCCAAGAACTCTCATTGCCGTGCAGAGACGCGATTCGCACCTCGACAACAATGGGAGCTGCCGCCGTCGCCGTCTGTGTTGCGGTGAGCAATGCGATACCCGTAGGCCGCACGGTCGCCATGCTGCCCATAGGCCGCGTGGTCGCCACGCCACCAGCGGGCGGCGTAGTCGCCGCGCCGCCCGCAGGCTGCGACCCCGATCTGATGGTCGGAACCACCAAGGGGCGTGTCGTCGGCACGAGGGCGATCTGAGAAGCCGCACCGGGTGTTGAGGTAGGGAGGGGCGAGGGGGGCGGTACAGTGGCGGTAGACAGAGACGCGATCACGTCGGAAGATCCGCCGCTTCCGATCCGCCCAATGGCGTTTAGCGACACATAGGCCAGACCTACCAGGGCCACAGTGACGAAGAAGACACCAAAGAAACTGGGGAGGACGTAGAATCGGCTATGGGACGGGGATGTAACGGGGACGACACGAATCTTATCGGTGACCCCATGCTCATGACGGTAAAGCTCGATCATCTCATCAGCGGGCAAGCCGAGGTACTGAGCGTAGTTGCGAATGAACCCCCGAGCAACGACATCGCCGTACAGCCGTTGATAGGCTCCTTCTTCAAGTGCGACCAGCGACTGCTTTAGTATGCGGGTGTCAACCGCCGCCTGGGCCAGCGAGAGCCCCTGGCCCTCACGTGCCTGACGCAGCCGTACACCTAATTCACTCATAGAATATGTGCCTTTAGGCGCAGAAACCCACGCGCCTTAGCCGTGGATTGAATGTATCGTCGTATTGTTGACTCAGAACACCTCACCATATTATACCACACTGATGAGGAACATTCCTTGTGAAGGGGCGACTGTAAGGTGGTCGCCTGCGACAAATCCCTAAGGTGCATCGTCCTATGAGTTAATCTGGACCATACCCCAACCCGCCGGAGATAACAAGGAGAATTCGATGTTCTTACTCTTGCTGATAATTCTGGGCGGTATCTTGCTCCTGATCAGTATCGGGTTTAGCATCTTCTGGGTACTGGTGCATCTCGTGGTGATCGTACAGAAGGCGGTTGAGCCGCCGACAATTGACACAAACGACTATTCGGTACACCAAGGCCGCGACGTGAGAGACGACAGGTAGCGACGAGGGGAGGGAGCGTGGAACAATACTCCACCGATGCGGTGCTGATAGGCATATCCATTGGACTGGGAACAATGCTGCTTGACACGTGGGTGGGCAATTCGGGGTGGCTCATACAGCTCGCCGCCCTGCTGCTGATTGGCACGATTCTCTGCGCCGCCCAGTATGGGCTGATCTGGCTGCGCCGCCGAAAGTAGCGACTTTGAAACATGCCCAAGGCCAAGAGAAGAGGGAACAGGCAGTTGCCTGTTCCCTCTTCCCTGTTTCCTACAGCGCCGTCTGGCTTTCGCGGGTGCTGGCCAGAGCACCCAAGTGGCACGCATCGCTGAGCGAGGCAAGGTAGGGCAAATCGCTGCCATACTCGATGACGCTGATGCTGGCATTGGTAATCCAGATCCGGTTGATCCGATCCATGTCCATGCCCAGCGCATCGGCAACAAGGATTTTTACAATGACATCGTGGGTGCTTACTAGGATCGTCTGCTCTTTGTGCGCGGCGTAGGTGCGCTCCCGAAAATCGAGCGTGCGCTTGAGGATGTTCGAGAAACTCTCGCCGTTAGGCATCTGGGAGCGGGTCGGGTGTTCGCGCCACTCGCGCAGTCCCTCGCTATACTGCGCAGTGATCTCGTCGGCATACTTGCCCTGCCACTCACCGTGGTGGATTTCGAGCAGATCCTCGGAGTAATCGAAGGGAACGTTCGTGTGATGGGCAGCGATGGCCTGGGCGGTGCGGGCGGCACGCTGGAGGCGGCTGCTGTAGATATATGTAATCGGCTCGTTCTTCAGGCGCTCGGCCAAGACTTCGGCCTGGCGCAGCCCAAGGTCAGAGAGCGGTGCGTCCAGTTGGCCCTGGTAGCGATGGATGCGGTTCCACTCACTCTCACCGTGGCGGACAATGATCATACGCATGCTGCGATCCTCTTGTGCTAACCTGTCATTAGGCAACCCCTGCGGGCAGGCGCCATTATAGCCGATACGGGTTACATCCCGGATAGCATCAACGTGGTGTATAATTTGGCACGTATCATTGACCTAGAGATGCAGGAGCCCATGAGCTGCCGGCACACGCTTGATCCAACTTCGCACCGCCGGATTGATCGGAGCATACGATCATTGATCGCATCCTTCGGCTATGCCTTCGCCGGGGTCTGGTATATGATCCGCACGCAGCGCAACGCCCAGATCCATATTCTGGTTGGCGCATGCGCTGTCGCTCTCGGGTTCGTCCTGGGCCTGGAACGCTGGGAGTGGCTGGCGATTGTACTGATCATCACCCTGGTATTGGCTGCCGAGGGTGTAAACACCGCTATTGAGTCCGCTGTTGATCTGGCCACCAGTTCCCGCCATCCGCTCGCAAAGGTGGCCAAGGATGTGGCCGCCGGCACCGTGCTGATCTGCGCTATCGCCGCCGTGATCGTCGGATGTCTGGTTTTTCTCCCTCACCTCTCTGGGGGATTGTAGATTGCAGATTGCAGATTTGTAGATTGGGGATAGCAATCTACAATCTGCAATCTACAATCTGCAATCTGCAATTCTATGTGGCCACTCGTCCGACAGGCCCGCTATCTAGGTCGCTACCGCGAGATCGCACAGGTGCTGGTGGGGCACGGCTTTGGCTACCTTGTTGAGCAGTTGGGCCTGCTCTCGCTGCTCTCGCTGCCGCGACGGCTGGTGCTGCGCGTCCCGCCCTCACCACCACTGAGCAGCGCAGAACGCCTCCGCGAAGCACTGATCGCCCTTGGGCCGACGTTCGTGAAGCTCGGCCAGACCCTCAGCACCCGGCCCGATCTTGTGTCGGCTGATTTTGTCCATGAGCTGAGCAAGCTTCAGGATACGGTGCCGTCCTTCCCCGCGCATATTGCCATCGCCACGATTGAGGAGTCCCTCGGTCGCCCGATCAGCGAACTCTTCACCAGTTTCGACCAGAAACCTCTGGCCGCCGCATCGCTTGGGCAGGTTCACGCGGCCACTTTGCCGAGTGGTGAATTGGTGGTGGTGAAGGTGCAGCGCCCCGATATTGCGGGACGAATCAACACCGATCTGGCGATTCTCGCCGACCTCGCTGCCTTGGCGGAGGAGCGATTTACCCTCGGTGCGCAGTATCATTTCTCTGATCTGGCCCACGAGTTTGCGCAGACTCTGCACGCTGAGCTTGATTACCGGCGCGAAGGGCGCAACGCGGATCGCTTTCGCCAGATGTTTGCTGACATGCCTCAGGTGAAGATTCCTACGATTTACTGGGATTATACCGATGCTCGGGTACTCACAAGTGAGCGGCTTTTCGGGGTGAAGATCAACGATCTGCCCGCCCTAGCTGTCGCCGGGATCGATCCGGTCGTCCTGGCCCGTGGCAGCATGCAGGTTATTCTCAAAGAAATCTTCAGCTTTGGTTTCTTCCATAGTGACCCGCACCCCGGTAACTTCTTCGCCCTCGATAGCAACTGTCTTGGTGTGGTGGACTTTGGGCAGGTAGGCAGCCTTGATCGGCCGACGACGCAGGGTCTGCTGCTGCTGCTGGCTGCCCTAGTTAATCACGACACGCAGGCGGTTCTGCGCGCCCTGGAGCAGTTGGGGATATTGTCGCGACGGGCGATCACGCCAGGGCTGCGCCGCGATATGGAACACTTCACCGACGGGTTTGTTGATCGGTCGCTGAATGATCTCTCGGCCCGCGAGACGATTGGCGATCTGCTGGTACTGCTGCGCCGCCATCAGATCAGCCTGCCCGGCCCGCTGGCGATGTTGCTCAAGGCTCTGGTGATGATGGAAGGTCTGGGGCGGCTACTTGATCCGAGTCTGAATGTCTTTAACGTTGCACGGCCCTACGTCCAAAGCGCATTGGCGGAGCAGTTCTCGCCGGCTGCTTTGGGGGCACAAGCGGCAAGCCAGGCTCGCTCGTTTGGCGAAATGTCTCTGGAGTTGCCACGGCAACTGAGCGATCTGTTTCAGCAGATCAACGATGGTGAACTGAGGATACAGATCCGCGAGCTAGAACTGCATCGTCTGAGCGGCGCACTGATTGGCGCAGCCAATCGGCTGGCCCTGGCCCTGGTTGTTGCCGCCCTTATTCTCGGCGTGGGGATGATCGCGATTGCGATAGGGGTGGGCGGATGGCAAGGAAATGCGCCGGTTCTGTTGCTCAGCGTCGGCGCGATTGGCATAGTACTTGGCGCTCTAGTTCTCAGTCTGGCACTGCTGCGCGGGCGGGAGTAGGCTATTGACATTACGTATTTAATCTGGTACAAATTTATATATTCACTTCATCACGTTCTTATGCGATTGAATGTGCTATCCACGCATTCAATAACACCTTCTCCTTACGGCATGTTTATCACCATTTATAATCCTCACATAGATTGTGAAGAGGATTCGCGCCTTTAGGCGGCACTCTCCGGCTAAAGCCACGACTCCACGCGACAACTTCATAAGGATTGCCTTATTAGGTAAGGGATATGGAATTTTTTAAGTATCCCGGTACCTGTCATGCTTCGCTTCGCTCAGCATCTATCCCGGCCTCCTGACAGACCCTTCGCTTCGTTCAGGGTGACATGGTGTTCGTGATGGGATGATTAAAAATTCCGCTTCCCTAACACTTTACGAGGATATTGACCAGATGCTCTTCCATATGGATCTGGACATCCTATCAAACCTCTATGATGCGATCATCGTGGTGAATCTCGGCATGCAGATCATCTTCTGGGGGCCAGGTGCCGAGCGGATCTATGGTTTTACCGCCGCTGAAATCTGCAATTGTCCGATCAGCGACATTATCCCCCGCCACATAAATGACCCGGCGAAAATACAGGCGTTGTACCAGGCAATGGAGGATGACCGGGTTTGGCGCGGTGAGATATGCTCCATGCATCAGCGCGGAGACCTGATGGACGTTATGGCGTCGGTTAATGCGCTGACGAATGCGCGAGGTGAGCGGGAGAGCATCCTCCTCGTCGTCCGCGACATGACTGACCACCGCCGGATCGAGGCATCCCTGCGGGTGAGCGAAGATCGTTTTCGGGCGATCCAGGAGGTGTCGCTCGATGGAACCACAATTGTTCGCACCCTCCGTGATGCGGACGGCACGATCATAGACTTCACCTGCACGTATCTGAACCCGGTTGCCGAACGTCTGGTTGGACAGTCGCTGGCGCTGGCTCAGGGCCGCAGGATGACGGAGGTCTTTCCTGGTGTTGTAGAGAGTGGCCTGCTCGCACGCTATTGCGCGGTTGCCACGAGCGGCAAACCACAGATATTCGAGCAGCACTATACTGCCGACGGCATCAATGCCTGGTATCGCAACATGGTCGTGCCTTTGGGTGATGGACTGGCGATCATCTTCAGCGACATTACGGCCCAGAAGCAGAACGAGGCGCAGATCGCGTTCCAGGCGAGCATGCTCAACGCAGTGCGGCAGCCGGTGATTGCGACCGATCTCACCGGGGTCATTTACTACTGGAATCAGGGCGCTGAGGATCTGTATGGCTGGACGAGCGCCGAGGCGTGCGGGCGCAACGCGATTGGTATGCTGGTCGCTGAGCCGGATCAAGCCCAGGCAAGGGCGATTGTCATGGGCATGCACCAGAATAACACAGGCGAAATCAGAGAGTACCTGGTTCATCACCGCGATGGCACCCCGTTGTCCGTCCTGTTCAACAGTTCGTCGATCCTCGATACCGAGGGCACCCTAATCGGGTTCGTTGGCGTCGCGACCGATATTACCCAGCGCAAGCGCATGGAGCAAGAGTTGCAGGAGTCCCGTGATACGCTTGAGCAGCGAGTGGAAGTCCGTACCTACCAATTGAAACAGGCTAACGTGGCGCTCCAAGCGGAGATTGCCGAGCGGACGTGGAGTGAGCAGGCCCGCGAGCAACTGATCCAAAAGATCGTCACCGCTCAAGAAGAGGAGCGTCGCCACATCGCCCGCGAGCTTCACGATCAGATAAGCCAAGATCTCACGGCCCTCCTTCTCGGATTCAAGATACTCCAAGGTGACAGTGATATTGATGAGCGCATAGTTGCGGATATTGCGCAGCTTCAGGGAATGGCGGCGCAGATCAGCGACGAGGTGCGGCACCTGGCAGTGCAGCTACGCCCCTCGGTACTGGACGAGGTGGGGCTGGCGCAGGCGCTGATCTTCTACGTCGAGCAGTGGTCGGCATGGACAGATACGGCGGTAGATTTCCATCTGAGCGGGCTGGAAGGGACGCGCTTGCCTCTGGTGGTGGAAACAACGCTCTACCGGATCGTGCAGGAGGCGCTCTCTAATGTGCGCAAGCATGCTCAGGCATCCGAGGTAAGCGTGATCATTGGGCGGCGCGCCAATGAGGTGCGTCTGATCGTCGAGGACGACGGCGTGGGCTTTGCCATGCCGATCTCGCCAGAATCGACCGAATCCACGACGCGCATGGGGCTCATCAGCATGCGGGAGCGGGCCGAACTCATCGGCGGAAGCCTCACGATCGAGACGGCACCGGGTAGTGGTACGACTATCTTTGCCAACATCCCGCTGTCCATTACCAAGGGGTAAAATAGCCGATAGCCGATAGCCGTCTGGGCATATGCACCGCACCCTGTTGCGGCAAATCTGCAATCTAAAATCTGCAATCTGAAATATGCCTTCAATCCTGGTCGGGGATGGGCAGGGTAAAGATAGCGACGGCAGAGAGTAGGTAGGCGCCGGTGGTAAAAATAATCACGGGAGTGAAACCCCAGTGTTCTTGGATAAGGCCACTGGCCCAGGCTGCGCCCGCCCATCCGCCCGCCCAGAGGACGCTGGTCATGCTCACGGATATACCACGCTGGCGCAGGGGTGTGGCCCGCATCACCAGGGCGTCGTTAAGCGGGAAGCTAGCCGCCACGAACAGGCCGCGCAGGAAGAATCCGATGGAAGCGGTGATCAGCGACGGCACAAGCATCAGCAGCATTGCCGGGGCCACCCCGAGACGCAGCAGGGCACCGGCACGGCGCAGGCCCAGGCGACGTGCCACCGGCGCGCCGAGTAGCCCTCCCACGCCCATGCTCAGTGATGCCCAGGCCAGCACGACTCCTACCGCTGCGTCGCTCATGCCGAACACGCTGCGGAAGTAGAGGTTCTGGAAGGGCAGGAATGCTCCACCACCCAAGCCAAGTAAGAGACCGGCGAATCCCAGGCGGGCGAGGGTACGCATGGGCAGCAGGGCGGTAGGTACCGGCGATGCGTCAATATGCCGATCTCCTGACAGCATTGGCATGCGCCTGATCACCGGCAGCATCGCGATCACACTCAGCACAATGACCACGGTCAGGGCCAGCCGGTAGGCCGCCGTGTCCTGCGGGCCGACATTGATCGCTCCGGCGGCGAGAGACGGCAGAATGCCACCGAGGGCGCTGCCCGCCAAGCCTACCACCAGGGTTGCCGAGGCGTTCCAGCCAAAGATCGTCGCCCGCTGATCATCGCGAGTCACTCCGGCCAGCAGCGGTGTCACGGCGGTGGATGTCAGGATGTAGGCTCCGCCAATCAGGAACTGGAGCGGTATCATCACCCAGAGTGAGGTGAACTGGAGGATGATCGTCCACCCCACCCCGTAAACCGCTAGGCCGATCAGGATTGACTTCTGCGGGCCGATCCGGTCAATCATCATGCCGAGGGGTATCCCCAGCAGCATCCCCGCCGCACGCGACAGGGTCGAGAAGAGTCCAACCGTGGCTGACGTGTAGCCCAGCGACACGAGATAAAAACTGAAAAGCAGGTCGGCGACGCTCAGGGCGAGGCCAAAGACTGAACTGTGCAGCAGGATCCGCCACACCGGCGGGCTGACCTGTCCACGGGTGGTGCTCGCGTGCGCGGCGACCATAATCGGGCTCCTTGAGGCATATTTCAGATTGCAGATTTTAGATTGCAGATTTGCCGCAACAGGACGCGGTGTACGTGCCCAAACTATCAAGCTGGATTGAAACATGCCTTAGATTTAACTCATATTAACTTTTCCTACAATACCACGTACTAGCGATCTGCGAGATCAGTAGAAAGGCGGATCTGGGGGCAGGTGGCAGGAGACGGGAGGCAGGAGGCAGGAGGCAGGAGGCAGGCAACCCAAAAACAACGTCTCTCGGTTAAAATAGCCTCACCACCCGCGTCTGTATCTGAGGAGGTTCCGCATGGCTCACCGCCGCACGTTCCACTGGATCGCCCCGCTCTTCGTCCTGATCATGATCGCCTCCCTCGCTCCCGCCCCCGCCCCCGCTCGCGCTGTCTCCGAGCGACCGATCATGGCCTTCTACTACCCCTGGTGGGAGACAAGCGACTGGACATACGCCAAGATGAGCGACCTGCCCGCACCGCAGTACTCGGGCGGCGATGATGAGGTTCTCAAGCGACATATTCAACAGGCCGATGCCGCTGGGATTGATGCCCTGATCTGCACGTGGTTCGGCCCCGATGAGGATCGTCTGAATAAGCGCTGCCGCCGGATTATGGATCTGGCCCAGCAGATGGGCAGCCCCCTCCAGTTTGCGATTATCCCTGACCAGTCGGCCTGGGACTCGCTCAAGAGCGTGGATAGCCTTACCCGTGCGCTGGCTGTCCTCAAGAGCGATTTTATGAGCAGGTCGAACTACCTGACCTTCCAGGGTAAGTCGGTGGTCTTCTGGTTCTACCCGCCCTCGCTCGGTGGCCTGGATACCTGGAAGCAACTGCGCAGTCAGGCCGACCCGAACCACGAGCAGTATTGGTTTGGCGGCACCGACAACTTCAGCTTCCTGGATGTCTACGATGCTCTGTACTACTTTGACATCACATGGGAGGCGAAACCCGGTGCCGCCATGTCCTCGTACGCTGGTCGGCTGGCGAAGTACAACCAGGCTAACAATCAGAGCCGACCCTTTGTGGCCACAGTGATGCCGGGCTACGACGACATCAAGTTCCGTGGCGGGCACGCCCGCGACCGGCAGAACGGCGACTATTACCGGGGGACGTGGCAGACGGCAATTGATCGTAATGCGCAGGCTGTGGTTCTCACCAGCTTTAACGAGTTCTTCGAGGGTAGCCACATTGAGCCGAGCGAACAGTACGGCGATCTCTACCTGCGCCTGACCAAAGAGCTGAGTGATAATTTCCGCGCTCAGGTTGGGCAGCAGCCTGCGCCTGTACCAACGGCTGCGCCCGTGCCCCCAACCAGTACCTGTCAGAACTTCCCCGAGACCGGGTTTCAGGTCTGCGGGCGTATCCTAGAGTACTGGCGGCAGAACGGCGGATTGCCGGTGTTCGGCTACCCCATCGGGCCGCAACAGAGCGTGCTGATCGAGGGCAAGCCCTTCCAGGCCCAGGAGTTTGAGCGCAACCGGCTGGAATTGCACCCGGAGAACGCCCGACCCTACGATGTGCTGCTGGGCCGACTGGGTGCCGATGTGTTGGCAAAGCAGGGCCGCGACTGGCAGCAATTCCCGAAGCTCGTGGGGATGCCGGGGGGCTGCCGCTTCTTCCCCGAGACTGGCCACACTCTCTGTGAACCCTTCCTGAGCTACTGGCAGAGTCACGGCCTGGAGTTCGATGGCAGCCCAGGCTACAGCTCTGGCGAAAGCCTGGCCCTCTTCGGGTTACCCCTCAGCGACCCACAGACTGAAGTGCTGAGCGACGGGCGAACCTACACCGTCCAGTGGTTTGAGCGCGCCCGCTTCGAGTCGCACCCGGAGAACGCGCCGCCCTACGACGTACTGCTTGGCCTGCTCGGTGTGGAGACGAAGAAGTAGATCCTTTGCCAATGTCGAGTCAGGAGTCCCGATGATCACTGTTTATCTGCTCCTCTTCGTCGCGGCGCTGCTGATGATCTTGCTGGCAGCGCTGATCTGGCGTTTCTGGCAGGGCTTTGTCCAAGTCTCGCCAGAGGAGGAAGAGCTTGAGCGCAGCATCGCCTCGCTGAATGACGAGCAGGCCAACCGAACGAGCGATCAGCATATCTCCCGCAAAATGGACACCGAGACCGGCTGGCAGATCATGGTACGGCGAGGCCAGCGCACCCCCCGCAGCGGGCGCAGGCCGCGCCGGTGAGCCGGGGGCCGGGAGCCGGTGCCTCGTTCCCGGCCTCCTGCGCCGCTCGGCGAATATCAACGAAGCTGAGGATGGCCAGCCCCAGAATGAAAAAAATTATCAGCGAGACGATAGCAATGCGGTAACTGCCGGTGAACTGGAGGCCCAGGCCAAACAGCAGCGGGGCCAGCCAACTCGTGCCGCGCTCGCTCACTTCGTAGAGGCTGAAGTACTCGGCCTCCTGCCCTGCCGGGATCATCAGCGAGAAGACTGAGCGGCTGAGGGCTTGACTGCCGCCCAGGACTACGGCGATGATGCCGCCCAGGACGAAGAAGAGCGGTACGTTGTTCGCCGGTATGACGTAGGCGAAGATCACCGCGCCCACCCAGATCCCCAGACTGATCATAATTGAGCGTTTGCTGCCCACCCGCTTCGCCATCCAGCCGAAGGTTAGAGCGCCTGCGAAGGCCACAAACTGCACCATCAGAATAGTCAGAATCAGATAGGATTGCTCGATCTTCAGCTCCTCAGCACCGAACACCGAAGCCAAGGCAATCACTGCCTGGATACCGTCGTTGTAGAGCAGATAGGCCACCAAAAACGTAATCGTCTGCGGATAGTGGCGCATCTGGCGGAAGGTGTGGCCGAGTTGGCGGAATCCCACCGTCAGAAAGCGCTCGCCCTCCGGTAGCGCCTTGATCGGTGCGCGCACCCGCAAGGCCAGCATCGGGATGATCGTGAAGATCGCCCACCAAACGCCCGCCGATGCCAGACAGATCCGCACGGCGACATCGGTGGGAATGCCCAGGGACTGGCGGCTATTAAACAGTGCCAGGTTCAGTACCAGCAGCAGCCCGCCGCCCAGGTAGCCCAGCGCCCAGCCCTGCGACGAGACCGCGTCGCGCCGATTCGGGCTGGCAATGTCGGGCAGGTAAGCGTTGTAGAAAACCATCGAGGCTCCGAAGGCCAAGTTTGCCACCAGGAACAGCCCGCCTCCCAGCAAATAATTGCTGCCCTCCAGAAAATAGAGTCCGATGGTGGCGAAGGCACCGATATAGGCGAAAACACCCATGAGCTGTTTCTTGATCTGCGAGTAGTCGGCGATGGCTCCTAGAATGGGCAGGAAGAGGACCTGGAGCAGCACCGAGAACGACACGGTGTAGGGAAAGAATGAGCCGGAGGCCACCGGGATACCCAGGGGATAGACCAGCCCATTTCCGTCAGCGGCTTTTGCCGCCACCGATGCCAGATACGGCCCCAGGAAAACGGTCACCACGGTGCTTGAGAACGCGGAGTTGGCCCAGTCGTAGAAGTACCAACCGATCTGCTCGCGGCGATTGTCAATCATTGAGGTCTTTCTCTTTGGTGGTATGGTCATATCTGGTAGGGGCGCAGGAGCGCGTTCACGCCTGTCGCAATGCGACAG
>CAIXLU010000071.1 GCA_903920315.1 uncultured Oscillochloris sp. | reverse complement strand
TTTTAGATTTTAGGTTTTAGATTGAATTCAATCTAAAACCTAAAATCTAAAATCTAAAATCCAAAATCCCTACGCCGTGGGCGGCTTGAAGTACTGGCGATCAACGGGAAGAGCATCTGCCCCGGTTGAGGTTGCGGTGTTGTCGCGCAGACCGAAGTTCGCGTCAAGCAACTCTAGCATCGCGTGAAGTTCGCTGCACAGCTCCTCAAAAACCGCCGTGAGTAGGTCGGAGTCGTAGAGGGCGTCGTCAATACTCCAAACCCGCAGGGCGGAGAGACTCTCAACACGCGGTGCCCGCCCGGAGAAGAACGAGACCTGACTGTTGACCCGCACCAGATCATCCGTATCAACCAAAGCAGAGTGGATATCCTGAATAGCGCGTGCCATCGTTGCGATCAGACTCACATCGCGCTGCTGCTCGATATTCAGCGGCAGATGGTAGGTTACCTCCACATCCAAAGAGGGTCCACGACGAGCCTGGGCAAAGAGACGCTCATCTACAAAACGCTCGATATTATCAAGCGAGTCCGTGCCACGCAACGAGAAAATAGTGAACTCGGGCGACCAGCGGAATGCCACCACGGCGCGCAGCGATGGTTCCTGCGGCCCGTGGTCGTCATCAACGTTGTCGGGGAGACACGTAATCGTCAGGCTGCGCCCAAGAGCGTGAGTGTCAATCAGTTCTTGGGTATAGGCGATATTCAGTCCGGCCTGTTCGATGCTGGTAAGCAGAACAGAGACAAAGTTCTCGTAGGTGAGCATGGGATTCCTCGTTCGCGCTACTGTTGTCCTTGCATTATAGCACCGAGGTTATCACGGCATCACTCGTCCTGCAATTCACAGCCACAGAAGAACACAGAAAAAAATATTGTTAGCGCGAAGGTGCGGCCCGCTACGGCGCGTGATCAGTTGGAAGTCACCACCCATACCTACCTGGAAATGGAGATCTCGGCGAGCAGAGCGCGCACCTCGTCATCAATGGCGGATAGGGCACGCTCAACCGGCCACTCGTGCAGGTCGGGTACGACCCAGAGGCGGAAGCGGCTGGCCCAGGGCTGGCCGAGACCCTCGACGTAGGGCCGGTGTTCTTTCTCATCAAGGGCAATGAGCATGTCGGCGGACTCGATGTCGGTGGGGGTGATCCGGAGGGGCGGGCGCGGCGCGGCGGGCGGGGCGAACCCGGCAGCGGCGAGACGATCTAGTACCACTGCGGCAATCGGGCCGCTGTTCCAGGGCGAGGGCGCAAAACCTCGCGAGTCGGCCCGCCAACCGAGACCGGCAGGGGCTAGGGCGTTGAACAATAGCTCGGCGTAGCGGCTTCGGTAGTAATTTCCCGTGCAGACCATCAGCACTGTCCGAGGGGATTGTTCTTGTGTCTCCGCGATCATGCGTTTCCTCGCTCATTGTTTTCACTCTAGCGTCCAGAGTTGTACGAGTTCGTCCAGGCTGGCACTGGCCAGGGCACGCCCATCTGGACTCCAGGCCACACTATAGACCCAGTCGGCGTGCCCGGTGAGGGTGCAGATTGGCGTGCCGTCGCCGCGCCACATGCGCACGGTCGAGTCGGCTCCGCCGCTGGCGAGAGCTTGGCCGTCGGGACTCCATGCCACGCTGTAGACGTAGTTCTGGTGCCCGCTCATAATCAGGCAGAGGCTGCTGTCGCTCACTTTCCAGAGCCAGGTTGTCTCGCCCTGCGCCGCGCCATCGGATGGGCTCCAGGCCAACTTCGAGGCCCAATTTTTGTAGCGCCGCAACTCGTCAACCAGCCGCCCGTTGGCCAGTCGCCATAGGCGCAGCGTGCCATCGGCGCTGGCGCTGGCCAGAGATTGGCCGTCGGGACTCCAGGCTACGCTGTAGACGTAGCCCGTGTGTCCTGGTAGGGTGAAGGAGGTGAACTGCTCGGCGACGTGCCAGAGCCGCACAGTATGATCGCCATAGCCCACCGCCAGGATCTGCCCGTCAGGTCGCCATGCCAGCCCGTAGACCTTTGTACGCTCACCGGCGCGGATCTCGCCCAGGGGTGTGCCATCCGCCGACCAGAGGTGAACGGTATCGCCGCTCCCAGTTGCCAAGGTCTCGCCGTCAGGACTCCAGGCGAGGCAGGTTACTGCATCACGGTGGCCGCTGATGGTTGTTACCAAGGTGTGATCGGCGGCATGCCAGAGACACACGCTGCGGTCGGCGGAACCACTGGCGATCAGATCACCGTCGGGGTGCCAGGCGAGGCAGAGGATCTTCGCGCTATGACCGGACAGGGCGGCCAGATGTTCGCCGTCGCTCGGACGCCACATGTGGATTTGGCGATCCTCGCCGGCACTGGCCAAGATCTGGCCGCTCGGTGCCCAGGCCACGCTGTAGACAAAACTGCCCTGGGCCGCCAGTCGCCTGCCGATAATCGCACCACGGATGTAGCGCTGCGTCGTTCCCTGAAGATCACGCTTAAACGCCTCAGCGTTTGGATAGCGATCCTGCGGGAGTCGACTCATCGCTCGCATGACGGCATCCGAAACGTGCCGCGAGACGTGCGAGTTGACTCGCTGCGGCGTGTGGAGCGGATCCTTCACCTTCATCATGCGCTTGGGCGAACTGATCGGATAGTGCCGAGTCAGCAGATGGTAGAAGGTCGCCCCCAGGCTATAAATATCGCTGCGCTGATCGGTACCGCCCGACCAGTCGAACTGCTCCAGAGGCATATATTCCAGAGTCCCAAGGCCGTGGATGGTCTGGCGGGTACGCTGGATGCCCTGCTTGAACAGACCAAAATCCACCAATTTCACCGTTCCCTCAGGCGTCACCCGAATGTTAGCCGGCTTGATGTCGCGGTGAAGCACCAGCGGATGCTGGCTGTGCAGGTACGTCAGCAGGTCGCAGAGTTGCTCGCCATAGGCCACAAGGAGTTGTTCAGAAAGAGGTGTCTTCTGGCGATTGAGGATCTCGTCGAGGCTCTGTCCAGGGATAAACTCCATCACCAAATAGCCACTGCCCTCGAACTCAAACATATCGTAATAGCGCGGCAGGTTTGGGTGACGCAGCCCCGAGAGCGCGGTGAACTCGCGCTGAAAACGGCTGATCATCGTCGCCTCGAAGGTTTCCTTCAGCGCGACTTGGCCAACCGACCCGACGGTGCTCAAGTCGGTGGCCTCGTAAACAGCACCGAACGTGCCGTAGCCGATCACACGGACAACTCGGTACTGCCCAATCTGGCAACCAGGATCGCGCAGGTGGACGGCGAAAGCGAGAGTCATCCCGCACTTCAGGCAATTTGGCGTCCCATCGGGATTCTCGGCGCCACAGCCATAGCCGCTGCGCTGATCCTGGCAAATAAGCATTACGCGCTCCACACACCATAAAGGGAGGGTTTGGGAGGGAATTCGCCCGCCCAAACCCTCCCCTGGTCTCATTCAATCGCGATTCCGCGACTTCATCGCCCGATCAATATCGCGTTGGGCATCGCGCTTCGCGATGTCCTCGCGCTTATCGTAGTTCTTCTTGCCACGGGCCACGCCCAATTCCAGCTTCGCCCGTCGGCCCTTGAAGTAGATCTTCAGGGGCACAATTGTCAGACCCTTCTGGCGGATCATACCTTCGAGGCGGCTGATCTCGCGGCGGTGCATCAGCAGCTTACGCGGGCGAGTCGGCTCGTGGTTAAAGTAGGTACCCGACTGCTCGTAGGGCGAGATGTGGCTATCGTAAAGGAAGATTTCATCGTTGAAAATGCGGGCGAAGCTGCCGCGCAGGTTCACGCGACCAGCCCGCACCGACTTGATCTCGCTGCCGGTAAGCACAATACCGGCCTCGTAAGTCTCCTCAATGTCGTAGTCGTGGCGGGCTTTGCGGTTATCGGCCACAATGCCGGGGTTGAGGTCTTTTCCGCTCATAGCTCGACTCACCATCATAATCAAGAAGGGCGGTGTCCCCCATATCCGTGCGCCCCGCGCATTATAGCATCAGACAACTTACGGTGATGTCCCTCATCGTCACGTACCTGCGAACCTTGTCTAAATATCCAAATACGTCACCTCTGCCGCGTGCGTGGTGATGAATCGCTTGCGCGGGGGCACCAGATCGCCCATCAGCATCGTAAACGTCTCGTCGGCCAACTGGGCGTCCTCGACCGTCACCTGGAGGATGATCCGGTTGGCCGGGTTGAGCGTCGTCTCCCAGAGCTGTTCGGCGTTCATCTCGCCAAGACCCTTGTAGCGCTGGATTTCAACCTTGGTGCCGGGGGTCAGCTTGCCGGTATAGGCGTCGCGCTCGGCGTCGGAGTAGGTATAGACCTGCTCACGACCGTGCTTAATCCGGTAGAGCGGCGGCTGGGCGATGTAGAGGTGGCCGTTGGTGATCAACTGGCGCATGTGGCGGAAGAAGAAGGTGAGCAGCAGCGTGCGGATATGGCTACCGTCCACATCGGCGTCGGCCATGAGGATGATGCGATGGTAGCGCAGTTTCTCAGGGGTGAACAACTCGCCGATGGCGGTGCCAATGGCGGTGATCAGGTTCTTCACCTCAGCGTTAGAGAGCATCTTATCCATGCGGCTCTTCTCGACGTTGAGGATCTTGCCGCGCAGCGGCAGGATCGCCTGAAAACGCCGGTCGCGGCCCTGCTTGGCCGTACCACCTGCCGAGTCGCCCTCGACAATGTAGAGTTCGCAGCGGGCCGGGTTGGTGTCCGAACAGTCGGCCAGCTTGCCGGGGAGAGAGAAACCCTCCATCGCGCTTTTGCGGGCCGTGTCGCGCACCTTCTGCACGGCCAGACGAGTGCGGGCGGCTGAGACAGCCTTCTCAATGATTCGGCGGGCCTCGGCGGGATTCTCATCGAGCCAGGCTCCGAAGGCATCGCCCATCACCGTGCCCACGGCGCTGGCCGCCTCGGGACTCACCAACTTCTCCTTGGTCTGCGAACTAAACTGCGGGTCCTTCAGCTTCACGCTGATCACCGCCGTCAGCCCCTCGCGCACATCGTCGCCGGTGAGGTTGGTATCGTTGTCCTTGAGCAGACTCTTGGCGCGGGCGTAGGTATTGATCACTCGCGTCAGCGCGGTACGAAAGCCCGAGAGGTGCGCGCCGCCATCGGTATTGTTGATATTGTTGGCGAAGGCGTAGATCGAGTCGGTGTCGTAGGTCTCGGTGTACTGCATCGCCACCTCAACCGCCACATCGCCAACGGTGCGCTCGACGTAGAAGGGCAGGCGGTGCAGGACGCCCTTGCCCTTATTCAGATGGCGCACATAGGAGATGATGCCGCCCTCGAAGTAGAAGTTGACCTCCTGGTCGGTGCGCTGATCAACGAACCTAAAGCGCAGCCCCTTGGTGAGATAGGCCATTTCGCGAAAGCGCTGGGAGACGGTCTTGAAGTTATAGTCAATCCCGTCTTTGAAGATCGCAATGTCTGGCATGAAGTGGATGGAGGTACCAGTGCCCTCGGCATTGCCAATGGCCCGCACGGGGGCCAGGGGTTTACCAATGGCGTACTCTTGCATCCAGAGCTTACCGTGGCGGCGCACCTCGGCGCGCAGGTGCGACGAGAGGGCGTTGACTACCGAGAGGCCCACGCCGTGCAGGCCGGACGACACCTTATAGCCGCCGTCGCCGAACTTGCCACCAGCGTGGAGTTCGGTGGTGGCCAACTGCAGCGCCGAGACCTTGTGCTTGGGATGAATATCAACCGGGATACCGCGACCGTTATCTACGACCTGCACCGAGCCATCGGGGAAAATGGTGATCAAGATCGTATCGGCAGATCCAGCCAGAGCCTCGTCTACCGAGTTATCAACGACCTCTTTGATCATATGGTGCAGGCCGTTAATATCTGTCGGCCCAATATACATGCCGGGGCGCTTACGCACCGCGTCCAGCCCCTCTAGCACCGTAATCTGGCTGGCGTCGTAGGCATGTGGCTCTGTGATGGTCATTTCATCGTCCTTCATGGCATTGATCCTCTGTCGTATGAGTACGTAAGCTGAAGGACGCGGCTGCGTCCCTTCACCCTCACTCGTCAGTAAGAAAATATGTCTGTCAGTTCTGCGTTTTGGGGCTTCACAATGCGTAAGATCGCCCCCTCGATAACCGTCTCATTATACCACATCCGGGCGTGTTCGGGAAGTTTATTTGATACATTTGTACGATTGTAACATCTATTGTACGTCCCTACTCAACGCTATCAACCTCCACACACCACCACACACGGCCAGCCACGCGATACCCACGGCATACCCCGCCAGAACATCGCCCAGGTAATGCGCTCCGATGTAGAGACGACTGAAACCGATAAGCAGGACGAGCGTGATCAGAATCAGGATCAGCATGACTCGCCGCTGTCTCTCCACAATCCGATCCCAGAGAAGAACTCCGAGCATGCCATACCCGACGAGAGCAGCGAGGGCGTGACCGCTTGGAAAACCCCATTCAAATCCCAAGTGCAATGGGTCGGAAACCGGAGGCCGAGTCGCATCATAGACAACCTTCAACCACGCATTAAGCATGTAACTGCCACAGAGCGCGACTGACCAGCGCATTAGGTTGACGCCCTCGCGTCGGAACGCAAGCAGGAGTGCAACGGCAACGCCGAGGATGGGAACGCCAGGGTCAGCCAGTGCCGAGATCCACGTCATAACACGCACACCCATCAGGGTTGTGTGTTGGTGCACATAGACTGCGACCAGGGTATCCAATTGGAGCAGTGGGCGCTGTGTGAACACAATATCGGCAATGCCGAGAAAGGCGAACACGGCGAGTACACTGATGAGACATGCAACGAGTAGGGCGGGATCACGCCAGCGGTGTAATCGGTGTGCGGATGTACGCTGAGGGTTCATGTGTTACCTTTGCACTGTGTCGGGTTGAAGGGCCAGCATCCGCCTTAGCTCGGTGATGATCCTCGCCAGCAGTGGTTCCAATGATTGACGCAGAGTATAACAAAAGTTATACTATCCGTATGAAAACGGCCATCTCCCTTCCCGATCAGCTCTTCTATGCAGCGGAACAGTTCGCGCAGGCCCATGGGCTGTCGCGAAGTGAATTGTTTGTCCGTGCGCTACAGACCTACTTACACGCCTATCAGGCACACGACATCACCGAGATGCTCAACCAGATCTATACCGAGGAAGAGTCGGCCCTTGAACCCAGCGTGATCCGAGCGCAAGCGCAGATCGTGGCGAAGGAAGACTGGTGATGTATCGCGGTGATATTTGGTGGGCCGACATGCCCGATCCAAACGGTTCAAGCGCAGGTTATCGCCGTCCTGTGGTGATCGTCCAAGCCGATGCCTTTACCACCAGTCGAATCGCCACCGTCATTGTCGCAGTGATCACGAGCAATCTGCGGCTCGCGACGGCACCAGGAAATATCTTCCTTGCCGCAGGGGAGTCAGGTTTGCCACGCGACTCCGTGATCAACGTGTCCCAGATCATCACGCTTGACAAGACGATCCTGGGGACCCACGTTGGTCGCGTCACCACGAAAACGTTGGAGCAGATAGACGATGGCCTTCGGTTGGTGCTTGATGTCTAGCCGCACCACACCCACATGTGGGAACTGATGCCCATCATCCCACGTCCCTCACTAAAAGTGCGCAAGATTATCCCCATCCCTTGCCAAAAAGCCAAATTCTAACGCGGCGTTAACACTGGAAGGCACCGATACGGGTGTTTCCAGCGTACTATGGAAGTACACGTAAACGCCGCCCTGCGGCGATGAGAAGGAGTCTGTTATGCTTCCACGTCAATCACGGCGGCCCGATGGCCCGCAATCTGGCGGCCCGAGCATGTTCGGTGGTCCAGGAATGCGCTGGCTGATGCTGCTGCTTGGCCTGACGCTGGTTTGGAATATCTTTACGCTGCGCCCGACAACTCCGATGATCGATCTGCCCTATAGCAGTTTTCTGGATCAGGTGCAGGCGGGGAATGTGACCAAGGTTGATCTGAATGATCAGCAGGTGCGGGGAGTGCTGGTGACGGCGATTAGTGTGCCAGCGGGTACATCGGTGAGCGGCGGGACGCTCTTTGGGAGCGCGCCGACGAAGGCTGATCAGTTCACGAGTACGATCCCGGCGGTGGGCGACCTGAGCCTGCTGCCGCTACTGCGCGAGAAGAAGGTCGAGGTTGTTGCCTCGGTGCAGAACCCGTCGCTCTTCTGGAATATTCTGCTCTCCTTTGGGCCAGTGCTGCTCATTGGTGGCCTCTTTATCTTTATGATGCGTCAGCAGACGCGGGGCCAGCAGAACGTCTTCAGCTTTGGCAAATCGCGGGCGAAGTCGCATACGGGCGATAAGCCGACGGTGAAGTTTGCTGATGTTGCCGGGGCCGAGGAGGCCAAGCGCGAACTGAGCGAGGTGGTGGATTTTCTGAAGAGTCCGGATCGCTACAAGCGGCTCGGCGCGAAGATCCCACGCGGCGTGCTGTTGGTTGGCCCTCCCGGAACGGGCAAGACGCTGCTGGCGAAGGCGGTGGCGGGCGAGGCCGAGGTGCCATTCTTTAGCACCAGCGCCAGCGAGTTTGTGGAGTTGTTTGTCGGCGTGGGTGCCTCCCGCGTGCGCGATCTGTTCGATCAGGCCCGGCGCAACGGCCCGGCGATTGTGTTTATTGACGAACTGGACGCAATCGGTCGGCAGCGCGGCGCGGGTATGGGCGGCGGTAACGACGAGCGCGAGCAGACCTTGAACCAGATCCTGGTGGAGATGGACGGGTTTGAGACTAGTCCTACCCCGGTGATCATTATTGCGGCGACGAACCGGCCTGATGTGCTTGACCCAGCACTGCTGCGGCCAGGGCGCTTTGATCGTCAGGTGACGGTGGGTCTGCCCGATGTGCGTGGGCGCGAGGCGATCCTGCGCATTCACATGCGAGGCAAGCCGGTGGCCACGGATGTTGATCCGTCCATCGTGGCCCGGCAGACGCCGGGTTTCGCCGGGGCCGACCTGGCAAACCTCGTGAATGAGGCCGCAATCCACGCGGCGCGGCACACGGCCCGCCAAGTGACGGCGCAGCACTTCCGCGAAGCCCTGGACAAGATTGTTCTGGGGACAGAGCGCCCGGTGCTGATGAGCGAGCAGGAGCGAGCAGTGATCGCCTACCACGAAGCTGGTCACGCCCTGGTATCGAGCCTCGTGCCGGAGTCTGACCCGGTGAACAAGGTGACGATCATCCCGCGTGGGCGGGCGCTGGGTGTGACTGAATATCTGCCGGAGGGCGACCGCTTCAACTACTCGCGGCAGTTCCTGCGTTCGCAACTGGCGACGCTGTTTGGCGGACGGGCAGCGGAGCAGGTGGCAATCGGTGAGATCACCACCGGCGCGGAGAACGACCTCCAGCGGGCGACGCAACTGGCTCGGCGTATGGTGGGGCGTTGGGGTATGAGCGACGAGATGGGGCTGCTCTTCGCCAGCGAGGGCACCGAGAACCCGTTCCTGGGTCGTGAGATGGCGGGGCCACGCGATCACAGTGAGGCTACGGCGGCCCGCCTTGATGATGCAGTGCGCAAGCTGCTCGATGAGCGCATGCACACGGCGATTAGGCTGCTGACCGAGAATCGGAGTACGCTCGACCGTCTGGCGCTGACACTGCTGGAGTACGAGACGCTCGACCGCAGCCAGGTGGAGGCTATCGTGCGCGGCGAAGAGTTGCCCCCGCCGCCGAAGGATGCGACGGTGCCCGCCACGATCCCGCCGAGCGACCGACCGACTCCCCGACCACGGCCCGGTATCCTGCCGGCGTAGGTTTTTTCTGTCGTATGATGGAGCCGCCCCCAGTGGGGCGGCTTCGTGCATATGTGGGGAATATGATCATGATCAAGCATGCGCTTGCGGGCATCCATGTGGTCGAGGTGGCGATGTATATTCCGGGACCGGCGTGTACGCAAATCCTGGCGGGGATGGGCGCACGGGTGACGAAGGTGGAGCGTCCTGGGGGCGATCCGATGCGGGTGATGCCGCCGCTGGATGCGGCGGGCCAGAGCCCGCAGTTTGTGGCCCTGAACAGCGGGAAGCAGAGTGTGACTCTCGACCTGAAATCGGCGGCGGGCGCGGCAGCTCTGCGTGATCTGGCACGCACGGCGGACGTGCTGGTGGATGGGTTTAGGCCAGGGGTTCTCGACCGGCTCGGGGTGGGGGCGGCGGCACTGCGAGCGAAGAATCCGCATCTGATCTACTGTGCGATTAGCGGGTTCGGGGCCGCAGCGGACGATAGCGGGATGGCTGGCCACGACCTTAATTTTGTGGCCCGCTCAGGATTCCTGGCGATGACCACGGCGGGGGGAGAGCCGGCGATGCCGGGGGCGCAGTTGGCGGATCTCACCAGCGGGTTGGTGGCAGCGACGGCGATCCTGGCGGCGCTGCACGCCCGCGAGCGCACAGGCGCAGGAGCCTTCTTAGATGTGCCAATGGATGATTCTGCGCGCTGGTTGATGGAACCCTGGTACGCCGTCTCTCAGGCGGGGATCGCGGTGGATGCCGAGAAAGGGCACATGATCTCGGGAAACATGGCCTGCTACCGGGTCTATCCGACCGCCGACGGACGGCACTTAGCAGTGGCCGCCCTGGAACGCCACTTTTGGGATCGGTTCTGCGCAACGATTGGGCGGCCCGACCTGGCCCCGCGCCACGAAGATCTCGATCAGCCCGCGCTGATCGCGGAGGTGGCAGTCGAGATCGCCCGCCGCCCGCTGACTGAGTGGGCAACCATCTTTGCCGAGGTTGACGCCTGCGTGTCGCCGGTGCGGACAGTGGCGGAGGCGGCGTACGGCCCGGCGTCGGTGAAGCTGCCGGTGAGGTAAGTGTGTGTGTGTCAGGTTTTGGTGGCTTCGCCGCCAAAACCTGACACACTGAGGGAAGACGCAATGGGCAGGGAGATGGTGAATGTGGTGCCTTGGCCGAGGGTAGATTCAACGGAGATAGTCCCACCGTGGGCGTCAATAATAGCCTTGGCTATCGCCAAGCCAAGGCCAGAGGCCCCACTGTCGTCCCGCTGACGAGCTTTGTCGGCACGATAAAAACGGTCGAAGATATGCGGCAGGTCCTCAGGAGCGATGCCGCTGCCGGTATCGCTCACCTGCAAGAGAATGTGCGAGTCCTGCTTACTCACCGAGAGACTGATCGCGCCATGCGTGGTGTGACGCAGGGCGTTAGAGACAAGGTTATTGAGTACCTGGGTGAGGCGGTCGGTGTCAACCAGGATGGAGGGCAGATCACAGACAGAGGTGACGTTCACGGCGAGGCCACTCTGCTCGGCCTGGACGATATAGGCCAACCCGGCACGCTCAATCAGGGCGCTCGGATCAATCGCACGTCGGTTAAGGGGGAGCTCACCGGCGTCGGCCAGAGAGAGTATGCGCAGATCATCAACCAGATGGCGGAGGTGTTCCACCTCACGGTGCATCACGCCGTAGAGGGTGGCGTTGCCCTGGATACGGCCATCTTTCAGACCCTCGGTGTAGCCGCGCAGAATCGTGAGCGGCGTGCGCAGATCATGGGCGAGGTCGGCGGTCATCTGGCGGCGAGCTTGGCTGGCCTGAGCAAGATCGCTGGTCATCCGATTGAATGAGGCGGCGAGTTGGCCAATCTCGTCACGCGAACGCACGCGCACCTGCTGATCGAGTTTACCGGCAGCCATTGCTTGGGTGGCAGCGGTAAGCTCGCGGACGGGACGAGTGAGGGTGCGCGCCAAAAGGCTACCAAGAACGAGGGCGATCAGGGCTGCTACTCCCGCACTGACGGCAGCGGCCCATGCCACTCGCTCAAGGAAGGCCATCTCAGGCATCGGGTGATTCTCGGTCGTGGAACGCACAAAACGATCCACCTGAGGCACAAGCACATAGCCAACAATGCGACCGCTCACGCTGATCGACTGGCCGCCAACTGATTCAGCGTCGGAGATGGAGTCGCCCTCGTGGTAGGAGCGACCGCCGAGGACAACCGTATGGTTGGCGTCAAGCAGGGTGATCCGGCGGCTGTAGAAGGCGGTACGCGGGTCGTCGGCCAGCGACTCCTCAACTCCGAGCCAGTTTGTGTGGTTGGTGTAGTAGCTGGTCAGGGTCTGGGAGATGGCTTCCTGATCACGCGAGGAGAGGAAACGATCAAACTCAAAGCGGGTGCGCAAGCCGGTCAGCAGGGCAACAAGAATCGCGCCGACCACGCCGATCAGCAGGAAGGAGAGCGTGAGTTTGACCGCGAGGGAGTGGATCATGGGGATTGCCGATTGCCGATTGCCGATTGCCGATTGGGTCTACCCGCTAGATATTTTAGGCAGGGCGAAGCGGTAGCCCATGCCATAGACTGTCTCAATATACTTGGGGTGGCGTGGGTCGAGTTCGATCTTGGTGCGCAGGTTGCGAATGTGAACATCAATCGTGCGCTCGTACCCCTCAAAGGTGTTGCCCGAGATACGATCCATCAGGTCGAGGCGCGAGAAGACCTGCCCCGGCGCAGCCATCAGCGTACTGAGCAACTCAAATTCCGAGGGCGTCAGATCAACATATTGGTCGCGGATACGCACGGTACACCCGGCCCGATCAACAATGATGTCGGCGGCGCGCAGGATGTCGGGTTCAATTGCGGGGCGCTGGGTGCGACGGATCACCGCACGAACACGGGCGATCAGCTCACGGACGTTGAAGGGCTTGGTGATGTAATCGTCAGCGCCAAGCTCCAACCCGAGGATCTTGTCCTCGTCATCCACTTTTGCCGTGAGCATGATTACCGGGGCGACGCCCTCTTTGCGGTACGCATTCATAAAATCGTAGCCGCCCATCTCAGGCATCATCAGATCGAGGATGATCAGGTCGGGCTTCTCGATGCGCGCCACGTAAAGAGCTTCACGCCCATTGGCAGCCTGAACGACATGATACATCTCCTGCTCCAGGTAGACCCGGATCATGTCGCGCAGGTTCCGCTCGTCATCAACGATAAGGATGGTCTGTGTCATAACTGTTTAGCGCCGTCGTAAGCGGCGATGGCCACCGGCTTGGGTGAACAACGAGACGAAGGCGATAATCACGGCCATGACCACCAGGTTTTTTAGCAACTCGAAGGCGGAGAACATGCCGCCGCCCGCGTGTCCGCGCTCACGCCTACTACCTTCGGCACCTGAGGGAGCGCCCGGTCGGCTCTGGCCTTCGACAAAGCCTGCGGGCGGCTGACGCTCAAACCCGTCACGACCACCTGATGTGGGGAGAATGCCCGAGGAGGTAAAGGCCAGCGTGGCCCCGACGACAAGCAGAGCGGCGAACAGGATTATCAGAGTACGGAGGATGATCTTCATCACGATACCTCCTGCTGCGTTGCAGATTTCGGCATCCTGAAGCCAAACAGGCGCGCCGTCGTCTTAAGAGTCCACTGCCAGTGCAGGGCAAGGTGCAAACCGACCATCAGCACCCCAAGGTTTGAGGTAAGGCTATGCAGACCGCGCCAAAGCGAACTGGGCGCGGGGCGGATGCCGAAGAGCGGCAAGGCAACCTGCGAAATCATCAGGCCGGTGAAGGTGAGCAGGGTGACATCAATGAAGAGGGCCAGGTTGAGTATGTAGCCGAGACGTACCTGCGTACGCGCCTTGCGCAGCATCGTCTTGCTCAGCGCGATGATCCACTGCCAGTGCAGCAGCATGTGAACAATGATCGCAACGGCAAAGGCAACACTGAGCCACTCGTGAATAGCGATCCCGCTGAACCGAGGGGCAGTGGCGATGAGGAAGGCGATAAAGGCAGCAATGTCAATCAGGAGGTTGGTACGTGCCCGAATATGGTGTCGGTGTTCCTGTTTCATGATTCCAACTCTTGTTGGCGGATAGCGATGTCATCATGGTAGCAGGATGATCTTTAGGCATTGTTAAGGCACGGGGTCAAGGGCAGCACGTAGCCCGGCGGCGAGGAGCGGCAGACCGGCGATCTGCACGATATGAAAGAGTCCGTTGTGATCAAACGGGATGCCAAAGATAACCAGTTCGGCGCTGCTGGCCTGGATAGCGGCGGCGAGGATCGAGAGCAGAACACCCGCAGCCATCTGCTGGGAGCCACTGAGGCGACCAGCCTGGGCGAGACGAGCGTAGGCAGCGAGGGCAAACAGCATCGCTACCGCCTCGTAGATGATGAAGATAAGGAATCCGCGCTGGATGCGCTGGCTGATTGTGTAGAAGCCAATGGCGCTCAAGATCAACCCTGGCAGAGCGCGGCGTGCGGCCCGCTCACCGAGCAGATCGCCGACCGCACCGGTAGCAAAAAGAGCGACGGTAAATCCCAGGGTGAGGGTGAGAGGCCGCCAGAGCAAAGTACGTCGTTCTTCTGGCATCTCTAGGCCGTGGACGACAGCCCCAAGCAGACCAGAGGCGCTCAGTGTGCCAAAGGTAGCCGCCCAGACACCCGCTTTCCAGGGGTTGCTCTGACGATAACCCAGCAACTCGCGGGCATAGCGCAGCGAGACAGCGGCGATCACGGCGTCGGTAGCAGCCGTTGTGCGCTCGGTCGGACTCGCGATAATCTGCATGAAGAAATCCTTACATAGAACTACCGCAAAAGGCACACTGTCATCTCAAGTGCCCGGCCCGTAAACGGGCGGGCTACGATCTACGAAGCCCGCTGAAGCGGGCTGTATGAGCCCGC
>CAIXLU010000070.1 GCA_903920315.1 uncultured Oscillochloris sp. | reverse complement strand
TCCTGATGCTCTGTTTCGCTGTTTTCGATTTGGTGTAGACAGCGCGGTGTGAGTCCTTCGGTTTGGTGTGGACATCCAGGGTACACTCGTGTGTGGGGGTGTTTTTAGGAGTATCCGCGCTGCTGTCTTCCGTGTGAGAGGAGCTATTCGGGGCGGTTTCCTCTGCCATGAGGGGAGCAGGAGTGGGATCGGGGCATTCCCGATGTGTCATGCGGATGAGGCTCGCTCGGGTGTACCGCCCCTTGTCCGTCTGGGTGATCATCTCGATCCGCACGACGCCCTCGGCCTGGAGCCGTGTTTCGATGCGTTGCGCGGTTCTCAGGCTGACCTGGGCCGCGTCGGCCCGCTCCCTCCGGGGGGCGACAATCACGCCTTCGACTTCGAGGCTACGGAGAGCGTCGAGGTAGGCCGTTGAGCTACAGGCAGGGCGAGGGGCGGTGCGTGTCGGGGCTGTAGGTGGTGGCTCAGAGGCTACAGGCGAGTTTCCCGTGGGTCGGGTGCGAACATAGGCTTTGTGGCGATCCATGCTGTAGCGGCTGTACTTCTCGGGTGCGAGGTGAGCGGCGGTGATGAGGCGCATCACATCGGTGATCATGTCCTTCGCCCGTTTGCTGGCATAGCCGTGGCGATTCCAGAGATGCAGCGACAGCACGTAAATCTCTTCGGGCATATACCCCGTTCGCCCAAGCTGGCGAACAATGAGGGCGCGGCGCTCACTGGGGCTATCCCCCTTGGCGCGGAGGGCGGGGGGCAGTTCGTCTCGCTCCAAGAGAGCGCGAAGCTGGGCTGTTGCCCCAAACGGGATTCCTTGGGAGTCAAGGAGGCGGTGTTTGTTCTTCGAGAGCCACTCGACATAGCCATTATCGAGAGAGACGGGGGTGGAGGTGGGGGCATGGGCAGATGTGGAGGTTGAGGTCGAGGCTCCTGAGGATTTAGTTTCGCCGGAGGTGCCGCCCAAGTCGGTGTACAGGCTGCTGATGATGGCCTGTGTATCGGCAATAGGCCCCGGTTCCGACAGGGCGTGGCCGGTGACGACAAAGAAGCGGGAGCGGTCGTAGCATTCCACCGCGCCGCGTCGCCGTCCGGGGCCAGGAAGCTGCGCCCGCACAATCGCGTGGATGCCGTTTCCGCTGACGCTCAACTCGACGTAGGCACCGAGCAGCGTGGTGATGAGATCGCGTGCTTCGGAGGTGACGACTTCCCCGTTCACGCAGCTATCGAGATCAACGCCGGTGTAGGGGTCGTCTGCGCTAAAGACATAGCCGAGACCGTTGAAGGCTCCGCTCCTGCGGGTAAACGCCGCGAGCGCCTCATCAAAGGTGGCCCACGTCGAGGGGTCGGTGACGCTGGCGGTCGCAAAGCTGAGGGGGTTGTAGGGCATCTTGGGCCGCTTCCCCCCTGGGCGAGGTGGGCCGTAGCGCCAGATGACCCACTGAGGACGCGTGCGCAACTCTTCCGGGACGGCGGAAAAGGGTGGAGGGTCGGCATGGAGCGAATGAGAGACGATGCCGCTCTTCTCTTTGAGGTGTACGGGTGTTCCGGGGCGTGACGTGTTGTGTGGCGGGATGGGTATGCTATAATCAGACATAACTGTATTCCTCTCCGAACAACTCGTTATCGCGAGTCTCGGACATCGAAATTGATAGACACGAACGAAGCTCTGGTTTTCCCTCCAGGGCTTTGTCATTGCCGGAATTGTCGTGTCGCGGTGGCCCTCGGGCTATCGTCGCTGTCGTCGTCGTGGCATCCGGCGACGGTTGTGCTGACGGTTGTTCGCTACATGCTGGCCCATGTACATATTTCTGGCGTGTTTGGGGTGACGGTGTAATCGCATTCGGGTCGTTCATGAGGTCGCTCCATGGATGCCCATCAGAGGGCAGGACGGCGGCGAAAGTGCGGACGGGCATTCGTCCACGGTGGCATGGGTAGGAACGGGCAGACCTGCGAGCCACGGTGAGGTAGTCATAGATAACTCCTGCGTTCATACCCCGAGGGTATGGCGGAACAGGATCGTCGTGCAGGAACACATACCGAAGGAGATGCTTCTTGCATGAATGTTACATGTCTGCTACGATTCGGTGGTATTAGGTCGTTTTCACGACGAGTCCTGTCACTGCGGAAATCAAGAGGCTCTGTTCATCGCTTTACCTTGGTCGGGATGGCGATGGATGGGGCTTCTTGTGATCTTAAAGTGTATGCGGGGAATTATAGCATATCTTTGTCCCTCCGATGCCCCCGGTGAGCCGGGGGCGTCGCGGTGTCTGTTAGGCCGCAGTTGTGAGGTGTTTTGCCCGTTCTCGTCAGTTCGATGTCGATCTCAGAGAGTTCAGAGTCATAGGACTTTGGGCTTTTTTGTTTCACCATAGGTGTAACGGTATGTATAGAACGTAGGCAATGCGCGTAGAACATACGCGGTATACGCAGTACACATGGTATACTTTGCAAAGCCTTAAACCGCGACTCTTCCTGTTGAGCGGGCATGGCTTCCAGATGCGGTAAGCTGTCTCAACTGCGTAACTCCTAATGAATATTAATTGCCCATATCACTGATGACCAGATTGAAAAATTGACCGCAGCGGCGGTTGAGCAAGGCAAGACGGTGTTGAAGTACGCCGCATCCATAATTCGCTTGCTCTGTGTAAACCAAAGGATTGTGGCTGTGAGCTTATAATTCGTAGGAAGCATCCAGCGAGCGAGACAGGGGACATATGGCCACGCACGATAATCCACGACTCACATCCGCAGAAGCAGCGGCGCGCATTGGCATCTCACGGCGGGTGCTTTCGGTGCTGTGCAAGAACGGGGAAATTAGTTACTATGATATGCCGTCGGGCTATCAGTACGACATAGCCGAAATCGACAGGTACATCGCTAGCCGACACCGGAAGAATATGCCACCGCAGACGGCGCAAACATCGGACTAGACAACGAAGGTACACCATGTACGGGCAGACGGTGTACCTTTTTGTTTCATTCCGCTCTATTTTGTTTTACTTTGCACTACGAAGGGCAACACAATGGCAACCAAGGAGTCGGCAGTACGTATCTCGCGAACAGACGCCTGTATGGATGTGGTCATGAATGTGGTGTCGCTGTTCCTGGTGGCGGGCCTGTGGTACGCGGGGGCCGCATTCACGAACATTGCGATTGTCCGCGTATGTTCTTGGTTTACCTACACGTACTCCGTTGATGGGCTACGCTGGTATCTCATCCCGGTGTGCTTTTCGGCGGTAGAAATCTTGGGATGGGAACGCAGGCGTTCGTTGCCTAGCATGGTGCTATGGTTCGCGTTCGGCGTAGGGGCGCTGGATTTTATGACATCGGTCTACGGTGTAGCGGTGACTGTTGCGGGGAAAACGGTACCCCTGATGAACGGCTACAAAATCGACGAATCACCCTCTAGCGCCGCGCCCATCATTGCGGGTATACTACTCGCACTGTTGCTGACCTTCGTGCCGGAGCGCGTTACCATCGCAGCGGTAGCGTCGATTGCAAAGTCAGTAGGCGTGATACAACGCCTAAGCTAAGGGACATCCGATGGATTGGTTTCTGAACCTTGTCAATGACCCGTTCAGCGCCATCGCGGTACTTGCGGTTGCGGCGCTGCTGACGTGGTGGACAAAGCGGCATGATCGTGGGAATACGCCGAAGGTTCGCTATCTGCGTACTGCCGAAGAGTGTATCGCTTACGGCATAGATCCAATCTTTGCGGGCTATGCCAAGGTAGTGGAGCCAGTATCCCCTCTGAAAGCACCAACGGTGAAGCCTACGCCAGCAGCAATCGTACCGATGGCGAAGTCCGACGTGGGACTACTAGCACCGCCGATGCTCATCAAGCTATCGGACATCGCTGACGATCCCGCGCCGATCAATATCATGATCATCGGAAATAAAGGCGCGGGTAAAACAACTCTGCTCCGTACACTGGTTCATCGTCGTAGTGACATCTTAGATGAGATTATCGCTGTTGATCCGCATTCGTCACCAGGGAAATGGGAGGGCCGGGTTGTGGGTGGTGGGTTGGCGTGGGATGCCATCGGCGCGGAGCTAACCACGATGAACACCGCTATGCAACAGCGCTTCGTTGATCTGGCCGCTGGCGTGCGCAAAGAAATGTGCTTTCCGCAGCGTCTTGTTATTGGCGATGAGTTCCCTGCTATCGCCGCCGAACTCGATGGAAAGCAGGGCCGCGTCAATGCTGCGAAAATCCTGGCGGGGCGGATAACTCAAGGGAGAAAGGTCTGTGAGATCATCTTCATCGCAGCCCAAAGCGACGATGTGGAGTCATTGGGACTACAAGGGCAAGGGGCGTTACGTACATGCTTTGACGTGATCGTCTTTCTTGGGGCAACCGTTGGGGTACGTGCGAAGTACCACGGATGCCCTCCTGCGACCATGACCGCCGCACAATTGATGGCCCGACCCGCTGTTGTGTGGTATCCAGATCGCAACGTCTGGGGGCTGCTGAGGTTCGATCTGGCTCCGGTGAAAGAGGGCGATGTGTTAAGCGTTGTCACGTACCCGCCGCACATAGCTACGACCGATACGGGCATATCAGTACCAACGCGGGGGCCGATACTCGGCGATATGGGCGATATTTTGCCAAATATCGCGCGTGATACTGATACGCCCGCGTTGAATATCAGTGATGATATGAGCCTTGGGCTTGATGATGACACCATAAAGACTTTACACAAAGCGGGGTACTCAGCCAACGCGATAGCGAAGAAGCTACGGGGGTCACAGCAGAAGCGCCTTGCGCGTATCGCCGCCGCGCTCAATGAAGATGTGGACGAAGAGTACCCCCAACGGGCGATGACTGCGTAAGCTCCGTGTCGGATCGGCAAAGAAACCCCCAACGTCATTGAGGACGTTGGGGGTTCTTTGTTTGGGGGCCACTGTCGTTTAGGTGCCGGGTGTTGATTTCCCGTGCCAAGGAGCGTTGTACGACGAACGGGGCGAACACCCTTCGTCATCGCCTCTCACGGTGCGTTCGGCGTGTGTTCTTCGATTACCGCGTGTCCCCCGGTCGTTACAGGGATGATGACGCTCATTATCGGGCATTTATGCGTCCGATACGTCAATGACCCCTCCCGATGTACTATTGAATTTTCGGACGTGTTTCGCGTTGGGACGCGGAATAACGCCCCTAGACCGTGCGGAGCGGATCGCGAATGTGTTCCGAATCGGCTTAATGATACCTCGGGAGGGGTCATTGAAACCATGAGGGCTTTGGCATGGCGTATCAGTGGGCCACGAGGTCGTGCGGGGGACGGTGCGGGGGACGGTGCGGGGCGACGACGAGAGGTATCACGACCCGTCCAACACGGGTCGTGACGTATGAGACGTATTGCGCGTTCCGACGCGGACGAACGGCCCTTGCTCGTGCGGCGCGGATAGTGAACGCCCTACGAGGCGAGGTGTGGTCCCGTTAGTTTGCCAGAGCAAATTCCAGCAGGCGTTCCAGTTCCGCGACCAACTTGAGCACGTCGGTCTCGGCTGCCGGAATCATCGCCTACGACTGGGAAAACCGGACGATCAAACATCACCGCACCGCCATCCGCGACTTCCTCACCCTGCGTGAGGCGACGGTGGCCGACCAGGAAACGCTTACCGCGTGGCTCGTGGAAAACCACGTTCCGACGACCCGCCAGATCCCCGCCCTCATCAAGCAGGTCAAGACGCGCTGTCGCGAGTTGCACCTGGAGTTGCCCACTCCGGATCGGGTCGAGCGGCTGGTTCGCACCGCCATCGCCACCTTCGACGCACAGCTCACCGCCCAGATAGTCGCTCGCCTTTCCCCGACCACCTGCGAGCATCTCGACGCCTTGCTCCACGAGCGGCCCCCAGATGCCCCAGTGATCAGCGGGCACGGACAGACCCTGCTGGCCAACCTCAAGCGCGATGCCGGCGCGCTCTCCCTCCAAACGGTGAAGGACGAAAAGGCAAAGCTTGACGCCATCGCCGCCCTGGAGATCCCGGCGAGCCTCTTCGCCGGCATCTCACTGCGGCTGCTCCGGCACTATCGGGAGCAGGTGGCCACCGAGGACATTCAGGCTCTCCAGCGCCACCCCGACGCTCGTCGCTGGACCCTCCTCGCCGCCTTCTGCTTCCTCCGGCGTCAGGAGATCCTCGACACCCTGGCTGACCTGCTGCTTGATGTGGTGCAGCACCTGGGCGTCAAAGCCGAGCGCAAAGTCGAGCGCGAGCTGATGCGCGACTTCAAGCGTATCAGCGGCAAGAACACGATGCTCTACCAGATCGCTGAGGCCGCCGTCGAACATCCCGATGACCCGGTGCGCGAGGTGCTCTACCCGGTGGTAGGCGAGCAGACGCTGCGTGAGCTGGTGCGCGAGTATCGCGCCTCCGGCCCGACCTACCACCAGCGCGTCTACACCGTGATGCGGGGATCCTACCAGCACCACTACCGCCAGGTCGTCCCGCTCTTGCTGGAAGTACTCCAGTTCCACTCCAACAATGCCAGCTACCAGCCGATCATCACCGCCCTTGACCTGCTCAAGCGCTACCACGAGGCGGCCCCGCAACAGGTCTCCTTTGCCCCGGACGAGCGTGTCCCCCTCAATGGAGTCGTCCCCGCTCGCTGGCGCGAGATCGTGGTTCAGGCCGGCGAGGATGGCCTGGAACGGGTCAACCGCATCAACTACAAGCTGAGCGTACTCCATACGGTGCGCGAAAAGCTGCGCTGCAAGGAACTCTGGCTTGCGGACGCCGACCGCTTCCGGAATCCCGACGCTGACCTCCCCGCCGACTTCGCCGAGCATCGTGAGGCCAACTAGGCCGCGCTTAGCCTGCCACCCGACGCGACGACGTTCACCAACCACGTGCGCACCCAGATGGAGGCAGCGCTTCAGCGGCTCAACGACACCCTGCTAAGCAACCCCCACGTCGTCATCACAAAGAAAGGTGGCGGGTGGATCACGCTCTCACCATTGGAGGCTCAGGCCGAGCCGCCGCAGCTCCCGCAGCTCAAGGCAGCGGTGCGGCAGCATTGGTCAATGCTCAACCTGCTCGACGTACTCAAGGAGACCGACCTGCGTGTGCTGTTCACGCAGCACCTGCGCAGCGTGACCGGGCGCGACCATCTCGACCCCGAGACCCTTCAGCGCCGGCTGCTGCTCTGCCTCTATGGCCTGGGCACCAACATGGGGTTCACGCGGGTGGGTGCTGGCGAACACGATGACACCTACCGCGACCTGCTCTACGTGCGCCAGCGCTTCATCAGTCGCGAGAACCTGCGGGCCGCCATCGCCGCCGTCGTCAACGCGCTCTTTGCGGTGCGCAACGGCGACATCTGGGGCGATGCGACGACGGCGTGCGCCTCGGACTCGAAGAAGTTCAGCGCCTGGGACCAGAACCTGCTGACGGAGTGGAGCGTGCGCCATCGTGGCCCCGGCGTGATGATCTACTGGCATGTCGACCGCAAGGCCGCCTGCATCTACTCGCAGCTCAAGAGCTGCACCTCATCCGAGGTGGCAACGATGATCACCGGCGTGATCCGCCACTGCACCGAGATGAGCGTGCAGAAGCAGTATGTCGACTCGCACGGCCAGAGCGAGGTCGCCTTCGCCTTCTGCAACCTGCTGGGCTTCCAGCTCCTGCCCCGACTGAAGGGCATCCACCGCCAGAAGCTGTATCGGCCACAGGTGGGCCAGACCGAGGCGTACCCGAACCTCCAGCGCGTGCTGACGCGGCCGATCAAGTGGGAGCTGATCGCGCAGCAGTACGACGAGATTGTCAAGTACGTGACTGCGGTGCGGCTCGGCACCGCTGAGCCCGAGGCGATCCTGCGGCGCTTTACCCGCACCGCCGTGCAGCACCCGACCTACCAGGCGATCTCCGAGGTGGGCAAGGTCTACAAGACGCTGTTCCTGTGCGAGTACCTCCAGCGCATGGAGCTGCGGCGTGAGATCCACGAGGGGCTGAACGTGGTGGAGAACTGGAACAGCGCCAACACCTTCATCTTCTACGGCAAGAGCAGCGAGATCGCCACCAACCGCCGCGAGGACCAGGAGGTGGCGATGCTCTCGCTGCACCTGCTCCAACTCTCGTTGGTCTACATCAATACGCTGCTGCTCCAACAGGTGCTGAGCCGGCCGGAGTGGCAGAATCGGCTGACGAAGGAAGACCTACGCGGGCTCACGCCGCTGATCTACGGCCATATCAACCCCTACGGCGTGATCCAGTTGAACATGGACACGCGCAGTCGGGGCTGATGGATTTCGGCTCCTCGCTGCGGTCTTTGCGGAAGCAACCCCGCCCGAGGTGCGGGCCGAGCCTGCGATTGAGGTGTTGCGTCAGGTCTGGATCCCGCAGTACTACGGACCCGAAGATCCACCGCGCTGGCGCGACAAAAAGGATGTGCCGGCACCGGGGCAGTTGAACCACTCGCCCTATGATGTCGAGGTGCGCTACAGCACCAAGCGGGGGGAGTCGTGGGTCGGCTACAAAGTCCATGACCGCGAGACGTGCGACCCGGAACGACCGAACCTGATTACGAACGTACTCACGACGGCGGCGACAATCCAAGATGACACGGTCGTACCTAT
>CAIXLU010000069.1 GCA_903920315.1 uncultured Oscillochloris sp. | reverse complement strand
GCGGCCGCCGCCTCGCGCCAGGAGAGACCCTCGTTCATACCCGCCACCAAACGTGCCTTGGCGGCACGGCGGGCGTCACGCGGGAGTTCGATCATCGGTATTGGCATCGTGCCACCTCCATTTCGGGTGCGGATGATGGGGGTAGTGTCGCAGATTATCGGCGGTTAGGCCAGTTCTGTGTACCTGTTGCTGATGCGCGAGACCCTGTTAGTCATGATCAGGTCGGGCGCGATTAGAAAGCCGGTGCCGAGTCCCTTCGGCGTCAGGATGCGGCAGACACTGCGGGCGGCGCGTAACCCCTGGTCGATCCAGGCGATCTGCTTTAGGTTGTTCACCCCGATGATCGTCTCGAAGTTTACATCTGGGGGGAGTTGCACCTCGCTGGACATGGGTGGGGCGGCCACCGGGCTGGACTCGGCGCTGGCCCGCCGTGCGGCGACCTTGATCAGATCGAGGGTCGCCGCCACAATCCGGCTCTGCTCAACCCGAACCTCCTCACGCATCAGCGCCCCCCGGCGCTCCTCGCGGCCCAGGCAGCTGTAGCGCGACAGCAGCAGGGTGGCCTCATCATAGAGGGCGGGAGCCCCGGCGCTCAGCCAGTTCGAGAGTTGCTCAAGGGCCAAGTCGAGGTCGCCGTCGCCGATCTGTTGCCTGAGGGACTGCGTAAGCTGCTCAACCAACGCTGTCGCCATCGTTGCCTCCTTAAATCATCCGTGCAAGAGCTGCAAGATCGCCGCAGCGATGGCGGTCTGCTCAGCACTAGCTTCATCACGCCGCACAAGACCCGTATTCATATCGCTCAGACAGCGCCGCAGACGAAGTATCAGCAGCGTAGCCTGATCACGCCAACGCGCCTCGGCCCTGAGGTGTTCAAGCGCATCCTCCAGGCGGTTCTCGCGGATGAGCTGTCTTATCAGTTCGCTCAGCTCAGCGTAGCCCGATGAGCCGAGCGCTATGGTCGGCTCGGCTCTGAACAGCGCCGCAAGATACGGCTCAATCTCTGGCTGCCGTCTGCGCAGACCCTCGCAACTTAGGCGCTCGGAGGTTGTCAGGACATTGGCGAGGTAGTAGTGTAGTTTGTACGGGTGCCCGCCGGTAAGCTGGTAGGCTAGCGTGTCGCAGCCCTCCTCGACCTCCCACCCACAGGTGTTGGCTTTGGCAACCAGCTCGCGGGTCTGGGCCGCGCTC
Source organism: uncultured Oscillochloris sp. (assembly GCA_903920315.1). GTDB lineage: Bacteria > Chloroflexota > Chloroflexia > Chloroflexales > Chloroflexaceae > Oscillochloris. Next base: position 9,163 of record CAIXLU010000069.1, on the reverse strand, counting down.
AGCGGTGTCAGGTTAAGGTTATAGCTTATCAGCATGCGGAATGGCGAGGTCTCGGAGTAGCTCCCGGCTACCAACTCGTCGCGCCCGGCGAGGGCGCAGGTTATCTGGTGCTGGTTCACCGCTGTCTGGAGTACCGAAGCGAGATCCTCGGTCGCTGCGACGCCTAGCCGGTGGACATTGTCGAGCAGTAGCACCGGGATGTAGGCTACCTGCGTATGCGCAAAGGCGTACTCAAGGATCGGGGCCAGGATCTCGCCGATCTGCGCACGCTGGGTGGCCAGGGCGTGCGTCTGGGCGATACACGCATCCGGGCAGCGCAGGCCGTGCTGGCTTTGGAGTGCGGCCATAAGAGCATCCGCTAGGTGTCGGAGGAGCAGATCGAGCGACGCATGTCCCTTCTGGAGATCCAGATAGGCAATCAGCGCGGGCAGATCGGGGTTCGCGAGCAGCATACGCTGAACCGCGTTGAGCAGGCTTGTCTTGCCGATGCCCGCCGGACCAGCGATGCTGGCGGCGTGGCCCTGGCTGCGCAGGGCAGCCAGCAGGCTCCGGCAATCATCCTCTCGACCGACAAAGATCTCGTGCGAGGCTGGCCGGGTTGGGTGGTACGGGTTGGTGCGTAGTGTAGCCGACATTAGATCTCCAGTCCTAACTCCTCGATCTCGCGTTCGACCGCCCGGCGCAGCAGCCCGTAGCGGTGGGCGATCATCCCGTCGGGCTGCTGCACGAGTACGGTGATGTCGATCAGGTTGTCAATCGCATCGCGCACCCGCTTCCGGCGCTCGATCTCGGCGTCGGCGGGGATGAGTTGCTGGCGCGGCAGCGGCCCCTGCTGCGCTAACTGGCGAGCCAGATGCTGCTCCTCTTCGTCTAGCTTGTCGTAGATCGCGGTCAGGAGCGCGTAGTCATCTTTTTTGGACAGCAGCGCCTCGATGGCGGCAGTGACGTGGCCAGCGGTAATCTCACCGCTGGCCGCGCTCACGATGCGGCTGCCCAGAAGGCGGCTGAACGCGGGGTGCCCGCCGGTCTCGGCATAGACCGCCGCGAGAGCCTCGGGGGTGAAGTCGAGCGGGCGTTCAGCCCGTCGGCCAAGCGACTGCATCAGGGCGTCGTTCTCTTCCCGCAACATCGGGCCGAGGAAATGGGGGTGGAGCAGGTTAATGAAGGGGTTCTCGTCGCGGCCCCAGACGGCCTGGCGATTGAGCGCGGCGGTGCGCCCGCAGGGCAGCACCAACAGCCAACCCTCCTGGTGCAGCGCCTTGAGCAGCCCCAGGACGCTGATAAAATCCTGCACCCGGCCCTGGCCGGTGTGATCGGGGATCAGATAGGCGTACTCGTCGAGGATCAGCAATAGCCGGTGGCCGGGGCGCTCCTGCTGGCGGCGGCGGTGGAACGCCGTCAGGGTCTGGCGGAACGTCTCCGCCGTAAGATTGGTGGTCGGGAGGTCGTCGGCGCTCGGCATCTGGCGTATGATCAGATTGTAGACATCCTCGGCGCTGCGCAGCGCGGCGTTCAGCTCAACCTGGACGACGGTGATCTCAGGGTGGCCGACGTGGAGGCGGCGTCCCAGATGGGCCAGCAGGCTGGACTTGCCGATCTTGTGGATGCCGAAGAGGCCGACCTGCTGCCCCTGCCCCAGTCGGTCGGCCAGCGTGCGCAGGTCGTCGGTTCGCCCGAAGAACTCGGTACGCTCAGACACCACCCCCTGGTGGGCGAAGGGATCGGCCTTGCGCCCGGTGTGCTTGCGCGCCTGGTCGAGGAGTTGGTGGCATACGATGTCGCTCTTGAGCAGGGCGTCGCGAATGTCGAGGGCGGTGACTAGAGCAACCTTGTACTCATCCTGGAGCGCGGCCAACTGGTGGTGGGCCTCGGTGGTCAGAGTGTCGGTGCCGGTCACAATCAGCACCTCGCCATAACGCCGCCAAGCGGTCGGCAGCGAGTCGATCAGCTCGCGCAACAGCGCCCCGGTGAGCAGTGGCTCACTTGCCAGGGACACAGGCAGCAGTGTGGGCGGCTGGCGCTCGTTGCTGGCCAGGAGCCAAATGGCGGTTGACTCCACCACCTTCAGCCCGGCGGCCTTCAGCCACTCGACGGCCATCACCGACACTGGCAGTTCGCCCTGCTCCTGGAGCCGCTCGCGGGTGGAGCGCGTGCGCTGCTCCTCGTCTAGCCGCTGGCGGAGCGTCGCGATGCGGCCCTTCCTACTTGCCACCTGGGCGTTGGTGGGGTCGAGGGCGATCATCTCGCGCAGGGAACGGATCGCCGGCGCGTAGCGCCCGAGCTTCTCTTGCAGGTCGGCCAGTTCACAAAGGTAAATTGCCAGATCCTCGTCGTGGGGCGCGAAGCGCACCGCCTGATCGCGGTGGGATAGGGCGCGCTCCGGGTCGTCGGCCTCGATGTAGTTTGCGAGGAAAAAGTGCGCTGAGGCAGACGCCGGGTCTTTCTTCAGCGCAATTTCAAGCTGCTGGATGGCCTCGGGCCGCCGCTTCATCTGGTCGAGCAGGACGGCTAGATTCGTGTAAAAAGGAGCACGCCCATCAAGCTCGATGGCTCGCTGGTAATCCTTCAATGCCGCGTCTACATCCCTCTTTCTCCGATAGGAGAAGCCGCGATTGTTATGAGCAACTGCATGAGTTGGATGCTGCTTGAGGTAGCGCGTGTAGAGATCGATAGCTTGGTCGTCATCTCCGGTACTACAGGCAGTAGAGGCCGCACGGAACAGCAGATCATCAGGCACATCCTGGCCCTGCATCGCCCCGCGCAGCACCCGCTGCTGGGACTGCGTATCGCCCAACTCAGAGTAGAAGACCATCAGCCGTTGGGCCTGCTGTGTACGGCTCTTGGCACCATCGATCTCCGCCGCAAGCTCCTCGACGCTCTGGCCGCGCTGCGCGGCCACGCGCTGGAAGAGCCTGGCGACGCGGCGCTGGTTCCCTGTAACAGAGCCCAACCGTATCCGCTCCCACAGCAGCTCGGCCAGCCTGCGTGAGAGCTGCGGTACCGGGCGCGGCAGGTCGTGCAGCATCTCGAAGGCCAGGGCCAGGTCGAACTCCAGGGCACGTTCGACCAGTGGGGCCGGGTCGGGCAGCAGGCCGGCCAGGAAGATGATCGCCTCGCGGCGCTCGGCGGGGATGCCGCCGGCGGGGATCAGTTCGCTGGCTGGCACCCCGATCAGCCGTCGGGCCTGGAAATATTCCTGCACGGTATGGTGGAAGAAGCGCACCCGGTGAAACGTGTCGCGCTGGAGGACGCTGCGCCTGACCAGGCTCTCAAGCAGCAGGTTAGCCACACGCTCGCGGCTTGCGGCAGTGGCGGTCGTCAGGCCCGCCGCAACGTACTTCATCGCCGTGCCCCACTCACTAAGCGTGGTCACCATGGCCGCCGCCAGCGCGCTGAGCGCCTGCTCGGCCAGCGCCGCATAGCGCTCGTCCGTCAGTGGCTCGGGCAGGAGGCCGGCCAACTGCGCACGGATCTCGCTGTCCACCGCCCGCTCGTCGCCCCAGCGCAGCAGCAACCCAACAAACTCCCGGTAGAGCGCCCCACGCCCGGTGGACACCCGGCCAGTCTGCTGGTAGACCGCGAAGACCATGCTCAACAGCAGCGGCCGGGTGCAGACTTCACGCAGGTTCTGCCCCAGCTCCCGGTAGAGCACCAGCCCCTGGGCATCGCCAAAGGCGCTGGCCAGGTACTGGTAGATCAGGTCGGCGGTGAGCGGCTGTAGCTCCCAGCGCCGCGCCTCCAGGTACTCCAGGCGCAGTCGGCTCTGCTCGTAGTCCTGCACCCGGCCCGAGACAATCCACAGGCTCCGGGCCGTCGGCGCAGCGGGCGCAGTCAGCGCGTTGATCTCGGTCACCAGGCGGCGCTGGAGATCGGAGTCCTGCACTTCATTAATCCCATCGAGCAGCAGCACCAGGGCGCCGGACTCAACCAGTGCGCGGGCGAGGGACTGCGAGGGGGGCGACTCGCGGCCGGGGGCCAGAGCCTGGCAAAGCACCTCCCAGAAGTTGCCCCGGTAGCCGCCCAGGAGTACCATAACCGGGGTGCGCCCGCCCTTCGCGGCCAGCTCCTGGCCAAACTCTCGCAGGCTGGTAGTCTTGCCGCTGCCGGGTTCACCAAGCAGCAGCAGCGAACCCTGGCGGGTGGCCCTGGTCAGATCCGCCTCGGTCAGGGCGCTATCGGCGTTGTCTCGCCCATCGCGCGGGCCGTGGAGCGGCAGCAGCCGCGTCGGCTGGACGCTCAGGGTCTGAAAGTGCTGCCGCTAGGGAGCCTGCTCGCCCTGCGAGCGCAGGTACGTGCGCAGATGGGCGAACGAGAATCCGTTGGGAGCGCCGCCCCCGTAGTCCTCAGCCAGCAGTTGCGCCAGATCGCCGGCGAGCAGGACGACGACGCGCTCCTCGCGGGCGAGCATCGCGCGCAATTCGGCCGCAGCGCGTGCCTCGACCTCGCCAAAGCTTACCAGCAGCAGGTTGCCCGCCCCCACGGTGAGCGCAGCCTGGGTAAACAGGTTTAACTCGGTGCTGTCGAGGGGCGCACGGGCGCGGACAAACACAGACAGCCAGGACTCCTTGGTGCGAAAGAGCCCATCGGAGGAGACGCGCTCAAACGCAATGGAGAAGGCTGTGCTGGCACCACGAATCTCAAAGGGCTGCGCGGCACCCAGGCCCAGGCCATCAACAACCTGCCTACAGAGCTGCTCGAAGCCATCATCGCTACATGCGTAGACATCCATGCGCTACTCTTACCTATACTCAGGAGGCAGTAGCGCAAACGTCACTCTGTCACATATGTCACGCTGAGCGCAGCGAAACGTCCCGGCAAGCGATAGGGAGCATCGAGGTGCCTCGATGCGCTCAGTGTGACAGGGTGAGTTTTACGGTATTGCATTCAGAGCCTTGATCACCTCTGAATTGTTGGGGCTTAACACCCCTGACAGCGCATTGTAACACGCGGCCATACCGTAGCTAACGTTCCTGGGTTTCATACGGGCTCTTTCTATAATATAGCAATCCTAAACTGGTTGTGACGGTTGGCTCGGCTTGTGATGCCGTCACCGTTCACGACGCTGGTGATGGATAGCAATCCTAAACTGGTTGTGACGGTTGGCTCGGCGGCTGAAGTCGCGAGGTCTACGGTTGCCGCCTACCTCCTGGCGGGCGACTGAAGTCGCGCCTGCGGGGCGTTCTGCCGGACGTCGGCCGATGCCGATGCCGGATCCGCTGAGCTTGATCTCGTCCGTGACCAGAGTCCGACTCGAGGAGCGATGGTAAGGTTTTTTATGTCTTCGCGTCTTCGCGTCTTCGCGTTAAAACGAAATCGTGTTTAACGCAAAGGCGCGAAGGCACGAAGGCGCAAAGGCTTTTTATTTCTTCGCGTCTTCGCGTCTTCGCGTCAAAACGCAATCTTGTTGTGACGCCAAGGCGCAAAGACGCAAAGGGTCATAGAGAATCTTCGCGTCTCCGCGTCTTGGCGTCACAACCTTGTTACTCCTCATCCCCCGCATCTTGCCCCATATGGTATTTGATGTCGTAGTTGATGAGGTAGACGGTGACGATTCGCTCAACATCCTCAACTGACCAGGTGTGGTGTTCGCACCATGCGTGTACGCACGCGTCAGCCGCCGTATCAATATCCGTCGGATGAACAAGCGGGATCGCCATCTCGGGTGTGCTGGCGATCAGGCCAAGAATTGACCCCTCTCGGTTCGGTTTCAGACGCTTGTTTGCCATATCGTAGAGCGCCAGTCCGATCTCCCCACGATACCGAAGCAACACAAAGACGAGCGGCGTCGAGCCATCATAGTGCTTGGCACTTACCAGCCCATCGGGGAGTTGAGCCGCCTCTTCCCGATGTTGCGCAAGGATGCCTGCGTGCTTGAAGATAGCGGAGGACTGATGCGCTTCTTCAAGAACCCTATCGACCTCATCACGATTCTGTGCAAGCAGGGCGTCCATATCGACGAGAGTCTCTGCGCCTTCGTTAAACATGGGAAGCAGCGTGAGCATCTGCGCCTTTGTGGCACGCGCCATAAGCGTTCTGCTGCGGGCATCAACCCCCGCTGCGTGTTCGTTATAGATGAGATCGGGGCGCTGGGAAGGAAAGAATGTGACCAGTTCCGCAACGGCATACTCCGGTCGAAACCGCAGGATACGACCCGCACGCTGCGTCACCTCAACCGGAGTTTGCGCCAGATCGTAATGAATGATCACACGCGCATCCTGCATATCAACCCCGATGCCATAGGCGTCAGTCGTGATGAGCACATCGTAGAGAGGTGGGCCAGACTTATTATTGGCACGCGGGGCGAATTCTTCAATGCGTGCTCTCGCCTCGGTGGACGGGAGGAGTTGATAGCGCGATGTGGAGTTCTTGGGTTCCTCCACCGCTCGTTGGCTCAGGGCTTCGGTTGGCTTCGGTTGCTTGATCGTACGCTCGCGCACAAGGGCGGTCACACGAAGATCCGGCCACGCATCTGCGAGGGCCTGCATCAGGTACACGACCGTCGCACGACGCTCGGAGAAAATAATAATCTGCTCACCCTTGCTACGATAGTCGCGCATGACTGCGAGGAGTTTCTGAAACTTGGCATCACCCGCAGGTGTCAGCGACTGTAGCTTCGTGAGTACCGGTTCAATCACCTGTTGCCGCTGCTCCACCGTAGACTCCATCCGTGCCGTGCTACCATTTACATAGAGGTTGTGCAGCACATCACGAAGCGCTCGCGGCGAACTTGCCCACGCCGTACGAATTTGGCGCTCAATGAGAGTCTGCTTCGGCGTACCCTCCGCATGTTCGGGAAACAGGTGTGGTGGAATCTCAATCTGTCCGCCCGCACTACCGCGTCGGCGGGCCTGCCGCGACCAGTTCTTGCTATAGGCAAGCACCCGAAAGTAGCCCGTACTCAACAGATGGAGAACCTCTTCCTCAAACAGGAGTGGTACAGTTATCTGCCGGGGGAGCACATCCGGCACATAGTATGGAGTGCCGTTGAAGTCCACGAAATGATGCCCATGCGGGTCAGACTGACTAAAGTACTTCCGAACAGCGGGAAGCGTCAGTACCGATGCCACATCAAGATCACGCACATCCTCGATTGCAGCGATCTTCCATGATCGGTCCGTCTTCCTTGTCGGGTCACCCACGAAAAAATCGGCAAACCCAGGGAGCACGCCATGCATACGCGGGGGAGCGGTGTGGGGCAATAGCTGGAGCTGGCTATTGATATCCGCGATCTTGGTCGCATAGGGTGTTCCTGTGAGGAGTAGGACACAACAGCCACTGCGCTCAATAGCGGGAAGCAGCTTCTCAAAGATACGCCGCTCAATAATAGCCTCATCGCCGCCGTCATCGGTTCCCTGCGTGAAGCGGTTACGAAGCTCATGCGCCTCATCAATAATGACGAGCCAGCGCGAATCAAGCTCGGCGAGCGCCTGCTCTGCCCGCCATACGACACCGCGATTCTCTCCCGTTGGTTTTCGATCAAACGCATCATCCGTAAAAATCGAGTAACTGAGCCCGGCACGTAGGCAGTACTGACTCCACTTATCAGCCACGGCGGTTGGTGCGAGGATGAGTACGTTGCTGATTACCCCCTTCTCGCGAAGGCGCAAAGCAACATCGGTACCAACCGTCGTCTTACCTAGCCCCGTGGACATCACCACATAGGCGCCCCGATACGTCGCCAGTTGACGCAGCACATTTGCCACCACAGGACGCTGGAACGCGGTCGGCTGCTGGTATTTGGCACGCTGCTGCTGCTGCTCCGTCTCGTGCAGATCTTCGAGCGTGAACAACGTCTTCAAATAGGCATGCCACGGGATGGCGAGCTGGAGCCAGCGCCGAAGCGCGTCAAGGAGCGCGGTGGTAATGTCCTCGCCCTGTGCGAAGTACTCCTCGAATTGATGCGTGTACTTTGCGATAGCCTCTACGTCCCGAATCACCGAGCCTTGCTCAACTTGCTCTAGCAGCCCGTATCCCGTCAGATTAAAGGAGCCAGCGAGTACCACCTGGGCGTCAATAATGTAGAGCTTCGCGTGATGACGCAATGCGCGAGCATCAATGACTCGCAGATCGCCCCCAGCGAGGCGAGCAACGAGATCCTGGGCAGCGGTTCGGTTATTCCCATTGACTCCGGTGCGCAGATCGCGCAGCACATCGTTGATGATTGCTACGCGAACCTTCCCTTTAGTCTGTTCTTCCATCCCCACGAGGATGGCGACCCGAGGGGCGTGCAGAAATGAGCGAATATAGGAGTAGCCCCTGACGGTAAAGAAGCCAACCGCGATGCGAATATCCCGCACACCCATCGGCAGGTAGTAGCGCAAATGCTGGATGGCCTGCCGATCCTGAAAAAAATGATCGGGAGGGGTGTCTCCTAAAATTGACATCAGTGGTTCCTGCGATGCGGCGGAAGAGTCTTGTGCATATTGGGGCTGAGTATAGCACGTCGATCCTCTTCTTCTCGTAGCCGATAGACCAATAGCCGATAGCCGATAGGGCGACACTCTACGACGCTATCTGATCAGCCTAGTGGATTATTCTGGTGCCTTTCGGCTATCGGTTATCGGCTGTTGCTGGAGGGGCCAGCACCACACGAAAACCGTAGGCGTAGTAGTCGGGGTAGAGGACGAACCCATACCGCTTTCCGCAGCGAACACTTGAGCTTTCTCTGAGCCAACTACCGCCACGCCAGGATGTCGGACTATTTGTAAAGTCTTTCTGTGGCTGATGGCTCCCCACCGGATACGCCCGGTAGTCGCTGGACATCAGCTCCCACACATTACCAGCCATATCCATCGCCCCACAGTCCGCTGCGCCGGACGGACAGCAACCCACGGGTGCTGGATTCTTTAGTCCACTGGCATCATAGATCGCCCGCTCCGGGGTCGGCGCATCATTGCCCCAGGGGTAGTCTCTCCGTGAACCTCGCGCATCATATGCGGCGGACGCCTCCCACTCCGCCTCCGTGGGCAACCGCAGCGCATAGCCTATCGGTAGATCATCGGCCATCTGCGTACTGAGCCAAGCGCAGTAGGCTGTAGCCATGCCCCATGTGATACCAATCACCGGCTGGTTCAGGCCATCCCAGGGTGCCGTGCCCCAATGATACGGCGTATTATCCTTGCCCCGCGCATCGGCAAGGAACGCCGCATACTGGGCGACGGTG
>CAIXLU010000068.1 GCA_903920315.1 uncultured Oscillochloris sp. | reverse complement strand
TCAAACGTCACCGTATTGGCCGGGATTTTCACCCACGCGGCGTAGTCAACGGGGCCGTGTCGAGGGGTCAGGGCAATCGTCGTGTCCGAGGTCAGCGCAATCTGCTCTTTCGTGCCGGGCTGCAGCGACTCCAGAACCGCACTGACGTGCCACGTCCCCATGATGAAGGGGTTCAGGTCGCCAAACATGCTCCAGCTTACGCGAACCTGAGCATTCGTATCCGCCGCGATGGTGTTCTTAGAGGTGATAGTGTTGAACTCATGCACGTGCGCGTGAATGGTCGGATCCTCCGCCTGTCGGCGGGTGATACCATCGAAGCTATCCAGATGAGTGTGGACGCTGCCATTGAGCTGGCCGTGGCGGGGTTGAGTGTTCTTGTATAGCATGACCGTGCTCCTCGTATATTAAGTGCGTGGGGCGGGTCTGCTGCCCACCTCATCCTTGACAGTCGGACAGGTTTGCGCGATGCTGGTCGTAAGGCTGGTCGGGACAACGATTTGGTGCTCCGTGCGACGATGATCGCTGCGAAAGACTGTCGGTTCCGGGTGCGGCGTCGACTTCTGACCCACAGGCTGTTCCTCGTTCGTGGTGGCGGTTGGGGGCAGCAGCCCAGCCGCCCACGACCCCACGGACCTGAGTTCTGATAGTCGCGAGGCTGTTGACGCGCCGCCCATGCTCGGACCTGCCCGACCACCAGGAAAGGAAGGATGTGCCATGACTACACGTGCCTTTGTCGGCGTGGATGTCAGTCAGGCCGACGCCCACGTCTGCTTCCTGCTCGCCGATGGATCGGAACCCGCACCCCGCTGGAGCATTCCCAACACCCAACCCGGGGCCGAGGCGCTCAGCCAGACCTTGGCCCAGCTTGCCCAGCAGCACACCATCACCGAGCTGCGCATCGGGATGGAGGCCACCGGATTGCTCTGGTGGCATCTGGCCCAGTATCTGCGCAGCGCATCTGTGCTTTTGCCCTTCACCCCCCAGGTCTATGTCCTTAATCCTCATCTCGTCACCACCTTTCGGGCCAACTACGGCGCGCTGCCCAAAACCGACCGCGCCGATGCCTTCCTGATCGCCGAGCGTATTCGCTTCGGCCGCCAGCTCCCGGCCCCCTTCCATCTCGACGCCCGTTACGCCCCGCTCCAGCGCCTGACCCGCTTTCGCCTGCACCTGGTGCAGAACCTGGCCCGCGAAAAGAACTACTGCCTCAGCTTTCTGTTCCTGACCTTCTCGGGATTTGGCCAGGTCAGCCCTTTCGGCGACCCCTTCGGGATCACCAGTAGTGCCGTGCTAGAGGAGTTCACCACCGAGGAGTTGGCCCAACAGCCCCTGGAGGCGCTGACCGCCTACCTCCAGGCCAAAGGGCACGGGCGTTTTGCCGACCCAACCGCCGTCGCCATCACGCTTCAGCGGGCGGCCCGCGACTCCTACCGCCTCGACCAGGTCTTGCAGGAGCCGCTGCGGGTGGTACTGGCAACCACCTTCGCCAGCATCCGGGGCTTGCAGGCCCAGCTCAAGACCCTCGACACCACCATTGCCCGCGAATTGGCCGGGCTGCCGCAGACCTTGGATACGGTGCCCGGCCTGGGGCCGATCTGGACCGCCGGCCTGATCGGCGAATTGGGCGACATCCGCCGCTTCGACGACGAGGCTGCCATCGCCCAATACGCCGGCCTGACCTGGGATACCTACCAGTCGGCCGAGTATCAGGCCGAAGACACGGCCTTGACCAAGCGCGGCAACCCGTATCTGCGGTATTACCTGGTGGAGGCGGCCAACAGCGTGCGCCAGCACTGTCCGGAATACGGGCAGTACTATGCCGCCAAGGCAGCGCAGACGCCGCGCCACGCCCATAAACGGGCCTTGGTGCTGACGGCCCGCAAACTGGTGCGCCTGATCGACGCGCTGCTGCGGAGTGGCACGCGCTACCAGACCCCGGTCGAGCGCCAGGGGCGCATCGGTGACACCACCACGGCCCCCCACGCGGCCCGGCCCCGCCCGCCCCGTCGCTACAAGCGGGCTGCCACCGTCGCCTAGCGCGCCAAACCAGCGCGTATCCCTGGCGGCCAGCCCAACGCGAGCGGGGGGGGGGCAATCTGTCTGCTGCCGGAGCCTTCATCCCGTCAGTTCGGCGGTACCCGCCAGGGGGAAGGACGCCTGCCCCCCCGGCCCCGGCGTGTCCACACGCGGGGCCGCGGCCCCGCGTG
>CAIXLU010000067.1 GCA_903920315.1 uncultured Oscillochloris sp. | reverse complement strand
CGTGGTGTGATGAGCGACCGAAAGCGCAGACCCGTCCCTCCCGCTTTGCGGCGGCGTTTCGGCATGCCGGAATGACTCCGCTCCCGGTGACATAACCCCCCACACATGTGATTCGCCAACAGCATCCTTCAGCCCCCGGCGAACGTTGCCGCGACAGCATTACTTCTGCGGTATTTCCTCGACTCCTTTTCATAACCAATTCATGACTGCTATACCCGGTGAGAGAATCTCTATGCCAGACCACAAGCTGAGTACACGCATCCTCGATGCCCTTGATGACCATGTGGCCTTGCTCGCTGTCAATGGAACCATCGTGCATGTGAACGCGGCGTGGCAGCGCTTCGCCCAGGCGAATGGCGACCCAGAGTTGCGCCACACGGGAGTGGGGGCCAACTACCTTGATGTCTGTCGCCGATCTGCCGAGGCGGGCGATCCGCAGGCACAAGCCACGCTTGATGGCATCCAGGCGGTCCTCGCAGGGCAACAGGCCAGCTTTCAGTTGGAGTATCCCTGCCATTCACCTCATGAGCATCGCTGGTTTACGCTGACTGCCATGCCGCTATCCCCCGATGAGCAGCGCGTCGTGGTTACCCACCGGCTGATTACTGCCTATAAAGAAGCCGAGATCGTGAGCGGTGAGATGATCACGCTGCTTGCGCAAGCCGCCCTTACGCAGCCGGTTATCTTGCGCGGGAAACAGCCGGATGGCACGACCATCTGGGGCGAACTGCGCAGTTGGCGCGTCGCTGACGACGCCAATCCCCCACTGGAGATCGCGGGGGTCGCCCATGACATCACCGAACATATACAGACGGAGGCGGATCTGCGCACAGCGGCAGAACAACTCCAGATGGTTGCACGCCGCCTGGTAGATGCGTACGAGCAGGAGCGGCAGAATCTTGCCCGTGAGCTGCACGACGAGGTGGGCCAGGTACTCGCTGGCATCACGATGACCCTGTCCGGGGCGGCGGCGGGCGCACCCCCAGTACTTGCCGCCACACTAGCCTGCGCTCAGACGACCATGAATGAACTGATAGGACGGCTGCGTGCGGTCTCGTTCGATCTGCGCCCGGCCCTCCTCGACGACTTGGGTCTGCTGCCCGCGCTTGGCTGGTACCTGGATCGCTACACCCCACGCACGGGCGTGCAGGTCGAGTTGCGCCACCAAGGGATGAACGGTCGCTTTCCCACGGCGGTAGAGACGGTCGCGTATCGGATCATCCAGGAGACGCTGACCAATGTGGCGTGCCATGCGGGTGTCTCGACCGTTACGGTCTCCCTCCGCGCCGACGACACCTACCTGATGCTGCGGGTAGCCGATGCCGGACGGGGCTTCGATGCGGAAGCGGCATTGGCGGCGCGGACAACGAACGGGCTGCGTGGGATGCATGAGCGGGTGCAGATGATCGGCGGGGTGCTGACCATTGAGTCCGAGCCGGGGCAGGGCACCCAGATCATTGCCGAATTGCCGCTGCCTGTCGCTGACCCGTAGCTAACCCGTAGGTGACCCGTAGCTGACCCGTAGGGAGAGGATCGAATCTCCGGAAGGACAGACCCCGGTTCCGTAGACTATGCTAGAGGAGAACCTCACATGTGGTTCGGCCGTGGCGACGACATTAACGTCAGCGCCTCCTCGGACTCGCCCCATGACGTGACCGGAGGCCGTTATGCCTTCTATCCTGATCTATTTTCTCGATGCCAACCGTACCTTCCGACAGATCGTGGTGCGGGTGCTACGCCAGGCATTCAGCGCCGAGATCACGCTCCTTGGTGCCGGTGATACGTGGCCGATCCCGGTGTGTTCGTCGTCGGTACCGGACGTGGTGCTGATCGGGATCGGTGCCGAAGGGTTGGTGAACCCGCAGTTGCTCACCTCCATCCATGTCGCACTGCCGGGGGTGCCGATCCTGGTACTCGGCCACCTGGACGATGCGGTCTACCGGGTCGCTGCCCTAAAGGCGGGCGCGTCCGCCTTCCTCTCCAAAGACTCCCTCGCCGTTAATCTGGTGCCGACGCTCCGCCAGATCACCAGCACCCAGCAGGGTGTCGTATGAAGACACGCATCACCCACGCAGCGTTGCTGGGGCTGCTCATCTTCACGAGTACGAGCCTGGGCTTGGCCCTGTTTGTGATTCCCCCCGCTGCGGTGTCCATCATCTGGCCGGCCAGCGGGATCGTGCTTGCGGCCCTGCTCTTGACCACCCCCACCGAGTGGCCCCTATTACTGCTGAGCGCAGGCATGGCCACCGAGTTGGCCCAACTCTGGGCAGGCAGATCGCCCCTCCTTAGCCTCGCGCTGACCGTGGCGCACATGGTCGCTACGCTCCTCGCTGCCACGCTCGTGCGCCGCTGGTCAGCGGCCCCCCTGGCGATGACCCGCCTCCGCGATCTGGTTGGTCTGGTGACGATAGCCGCTCTGGCCAGCAACGCCCTTACCGCACTCCTCGGGGCAGGTGTGGCGTGGGCGAGTTTCGGTGCGCCCTTCTGGCAATCCTGGCAGATCTGGTTTGTGGCCGATGGCATGAGCATGCTGCTGCTCACGCCGCTGGTGCTCAGTTGGTTCGGCCCGCTGCGCCCATCGCTGCGCCAGATCCCGTGGCGGCGTATCGCGGAGGCTGGGGCGCTCCTAACAGTGCTGCTGCTGGTCAGTAGCGGCGTGTTTGTGATCAACGCCCGCGTGGGCAGCACCGACATGTTCCTCTTCTACCTGCTCTTTCCCCTGCTGATCTGGGCGGTGCTGCGCTTCCAGATGCACGGGGCAACTGTGACCGCCCTCATCTTTACCAGCCTGATCACGCTGGGGGTCGTCCACCACCAAGGACCATTTATCGCCGTCACGACCAGCCCGCTCGCCGCTATCCTTGCCTCCCAGCGCTATCTTGCCGTGATCGTCGCCAGCGCCTACGTGATGTCGGCCCTGGTTTCCGAGCGGGCGGCGGATCACGCCGCTCAGGTGCAGGCCAAAGAGGCTCTGCGTAAGAGTGAGGCGACCCTGCGCAGCTTCTTCGACAGCACTGTTGTACTGATGGGCGTTGTTGAGCTGGTAGATGACGATATTCTGCACATCTCGGACAATGCGACCACCCTGCG
>CAIXLU010000066.1 GCA_903920315.1 uncultured Oscillochloris sp. | reverse complement strand
GGTACTGTCACGTTGGTCGCCGACCTCAAGGGCCGCAAGGTTCTGATCGGCACCGAAGCGGCCTACCCGCCCTTCGAGTCGGTTGACGCCACAACGAACCAGATTGTCGGTTTTGACGTTGATCTGATGGGTGAGATCGCGAAACTGATCAATATCCAGCCCGAGTTCCAGAATGCTGCCTTTGACACGATCTTCGCCGCTTTGCAGAAGAAGCAGTTCGATGCGGTGATGTCGTCGGCAACAATCACTGAGGAGCGGGCCAAGATCATTGCCTTCTCCTCCCCCTACATTGAGGTCGGTCAGATCGTGGTGACGCTGAAGAGCAACACGACGATCACGAGCTACACCGATTTGGCGACCGCTGCCGCTGTTGGTGTGCAGACCGGCACCACGGGCGAGACCGCCTCACTCAAGGAGGGCAAGGTTCCCGACGCCAAGCTCAAGCGCTATCAGGCGATTGACCTCGCCTTCGCTGACTTGGCCAACAACGCGATTGATGCCGTAGTAGCCGACAGCCCCACTGTGGGCAACTATGTTTCCCAGCCCCAGTACGTTGATAAGCTCCAGGTGGTCGGTGCGCCCTTCACCACCGAGAACTACGGGATTGCGGTGCAGCAGGGTGATACGGAACTGCTGAACGCGATCAACGCGGCCATCGCCAAGCTCAAGGCTGACGGTGTGATTGATCAACTCAAGGCGAAGCATAAGATCAAGTAGTAAGATGACGGACAGCGGGTAGTGAGGGGGGCCTTGTCGGTTATCGGCAGGCCCCCCCTGACTACCCGCTCTATGCAGGAGCCTGCACAATGGGCGAGGTGGGGAGCAGCGAGATCAACCAGACCGCACGCAGTCCTCTGGGGCGCTCGTCTCTGCGACAAGCGCCGTGGTGGCTGATCATCCTGGGTATCGGAATCGTCTTTGTTCTGCTTGCGATGATGCGGAATGAGGACTACGCCAAAACCCTCGGCTACGTCCTGGGCGGCGTTGGCCTGAGTGTCTTTATCACGGTCGTTGCTTACGTAGCCGCGCTCATTATTGGCCTGATCGCCGGGCTGGGGCGGGTCTCCGCGAACCCCATCGCCTACCACACCGCCACGCTTTATGTCGAAGTGATGCGTGGCCTACCGATGTTGGTGATCATCCTCTACACACAGTTTGTCATCGCCCCAATGATCGGTGCCCAGCGGAATCCGGCCCTCTCGGGTATTCTCGCCCTTGCGCTGGGTTACGGTGCCTATCTTGCCGAAGTCTACCGCGCCGGGATCGAGTCCATTGAGCGTGGTCAGGCCGAGGCCGCCCGCTCGCTGGGCATGAGCGCCGGTCAGACGATGCGCCACATCATTCTGCCCCAGGCTCTGCGCCGCGTGCTGCCGCCCCTTGGCAATGACTTTATCGCCATGCTTAAAGACTCATCGCTACTCTCAGCGATTGGTGTCAATGAACTGACTCAGTTGGCGCGGATCGAAGGTTCGCGTACCTTTGATTACTTCCGCGCCTTCAATTCCGCCGCCATCCTGTATCTCATCCTGACGCTGTTGCTCTCGCTCGGCGTCCGACTCCTTGAGCGGAGGACCAGCAGTGGACGACGCTAAGCCAATCCCGCACTATATCGGCACGCCGATTATTACGATGAAGGGTATCTCCCGGCGCTTCGGGCATACGCTGGCTCTCGATAACGTGAGCCTTGATGTGCGTCGCGGCGAGGTGCTGATGATCGTTGGTCCCAGCGGATCGGGCAAGTCTACCCTGCTCCGCTGTATCAACTACCTTGAACTGCCTGACGCGGGTATGGTCGAGATTGATGGGGTTGTGCTGAGTCGTCACGGCGTAGATCTCAACCGGATCCGTGAGCATGTGGGCATGGTCTTTCAGCGTTTTGAGCTATTCCCGCATCTCACAGTGATCCAGAACATTATGCTGGCCCAGCGGATTGTCGCCAAGCGATCACCCCAGGCCAGCGAACAGATCGCCCGCGACCTGCTGGCCAAGGTGGGCATTGGCGAGAAGGCCGACAGCTACCCCGTGCAACTCTCAGGCGGACAGCAGCAGCGCGTCGCGATTGCGCGCTCACTGGCGATGCAGCCCAAGGTGATGCTCTTTGACGAGCCAACCTCGGCCCTCGATCCCGAGATGATTAAGGAAGTCCTTGACGTGATGCTTGACCTCGCCCGCGAGGGCATGACGATGGTGATCGTCTCGCACGAAATGGGCTTCGCCCGCGCCGCCGCCAACCGGGTGGTCTTTATGGATCAGGGCCGGATCGTCGAGATGGGCGCACCCGAGCAGGTCTTCGATAACCCGCACCACGACCGCACGCGCCTGTTTCTCAGCAAGGTTCTCCAGCACTAAGGCGGATTGCAGATTGCAGATGTGCCGCAACAGGACGCGGTGCATGTACCCTAACTGTCAAGTTGGTTTGAAACATGCTACTCCGTGCGGCTATCGGCTATCGGCTATCGGCTATCGGCTATTCTCAGAACAACAGCGACGCCGTATAGATCAACAGACCCACCAGCCCGCCTACCACTGTCCCGTTGATCCGGATGAACTGTAGGTCGCGCCCAAACTGAACCTCGATCCGGCGCGAGGTATCCATCGCGTCCCAGCCGTTCACCGTGTGGGTGATGAACTCGCCTGCTACGTGTCCGTAGCGCGTCACGATAAAGCGAGCCAGCCCCTCGGCCCAGACGTCCACCTTCTCCCGCCAGTCAGCATCGCGCTCCAGCGCATCGCCCAGGTGGGTCAGACCCTCAGCAATCGAGCGGCGCAGGGGCGAGTCAAGCTCGGTACTCTGCGTCATCAGCGCCGCCTTCAGGTCGCGCCAGACCGCTGCCGCCACCTCGCGCAACACTGGCTGGGCCAGGATCTCAACCTTGAGCGCCTCGCCACGCGCCCGCACCTGCGGATCGTGCTGCAAGTTGTTAATCCAGTTATCCATCGTAGCGGTGAACTGCATGTACAGCGGATGCTCAGGATTCTCGTACAGCTCAGCCAGGGTGCGACGGGCTGCGTCAAGCAGTTTCTCATAGATCTTCTGGTCAACGATGGGCGGCAACCAGCGCGGCAATTCTCCGGCGATGCGCTTACGGATGATCATCTGGTTGGATTCGATCCAGCTCGTGGCAACCTCCACCACCCGCACCAGAATATCGTGGTGGCGCTGGTCGCCTGCCGCCGCCCCCAGCAGCCTGCCGATCATCGGCGTGGCCTGCACGGCAACGAGTTGGTCGGAGAGTCCGCTGGCCATGAGCTTACCAACGTCCTCATCATTGGCCACACGCAGCAGCCCACCCAAAGCCTCGGCGATAAAGTCAGCCACCTGATTCGCCCGTGCGGGCTGGCGCATGGAGCGGGCCAGCCGCCCGGCCACATCCTGGCGGCGCAGCCGATCCGCGATCTTGTCCGGATCGAGGAAATTGCGCTCCACAAAGCTCCCAAAGCTGATCGCAATGCGCTCTTTCCGCATGGGGATAATCGCCGTATGCGGGATCGGCAGACCCAGCGGGTGCCGAAACAGCGCCGTTACGGCGAACCAGTCGGCCACACCGCCTACCATTGCCGCCTCAGCAAAGGCCCGTATAAAGCCCAGCCACGGTGCGTAGCGCAGCAATGCGCTCGTTACCAGAAACACAATCGTCACACCAATCAGCATTCCGGTTGCCCGGCGCTTCATCATGCGTAACTCCGCCGTGCGTTGGATTTGGACGTCGCTCATTATGTTCATTGCAGATTTTTTGGATTGTAGCTCGACCACTACGATGTGCGCTCTCGCGCACGCCCCCTCATCTTTTCATTGCTCTCGGCTCTCGCATTCTACCACGCTCACAACGACCGACTCGGTTTCTCCGCTCAATAATCCCGTGGTACAATGCACGGCGTTATGGCCACTGGGAGCGTAAGGAGTTCGTAATGCACATAGTTGTCTGTATGAAGCAGGTTCCGCGCGATAATTCAGTGAAGCTGAATCCAGATCTGAGTATCAATGCGGATGGGATCGAAAAGATTATCAACCTGTTCGACGAGTACGCCGTCGAGGAGGGCATTGCGTGGTACGAAAAGCACGGCGGTAAACTGACTATCCTCTCGCTGGGAAGCACCGAATGGACGGAGCAGATCCGCCGCGCCCTGGCGATGGGGGCGACTGACTCGCTTCTGCTCAGTGACCCGGCCTTCGCCGGGGTTGATACGCTCGGATCCGCCCGCGTGGTGGCCGCCGCCATCCGCAAGCTCGGCGATGTTGATCTCATCCTTACCGGGCGCAACAGCACTGATGATGAGAGCGGTGCCTTCGCCCCGGCTCTGGCCCGCACTCTCGGTTGGCCGCAGATTACCTACGTGGGCAAGGTGCAGGATGTAAACCCGGCCACGAAGACGATAGTCGCCGACCGCAACCTAGAGACGGTAATCGAGACGGTTTCTAGCCCGCTACCCGCTGTGATCAGCGTAATCAAGGATATTAACAGCCCGCGTTACCCCTCCCTGCTGAAGATCAAGCGTGTCGCCAAGATCGATCCGCCGGTCTGGGGCGCAGCGGATCTCGGCATCAGCGCCGCCGATTTGGCCCCCGCAGCCGTCCTCAGCACTCGCGCCCCGGCACCGTCTCGCCCCAAGGGCGAGATGATTACCGGCAGCGACGCCGCCGCCAAGGTATCCGCGCTGGTTGACAAGCTTCTGGAGAACCAGGTTATTTAAGCTTCTGGGAATCGGAAGCTCGGGAGGAGAATCTATGTCAGGCGTATTGGTTTATATTGAGCAGGTGGGCGGCGATGTGGCCGCGATCACGCGGGAACTGCTGGGCAAGGGGCGTTCTCTGGCCGATGCCCTGGGCGGGCCGCTGGCGGCCCTGGTGATCGGTGATACGGCGGGCAATCTTGCCGAACGGGCGATTGCCTTTGGTGCTGATACGGTCTATACGGTGAGCAACCCGGCCCTGGCCGGCTACACCACCGATGGCTATGTGGCTGCTGCGAAGGCGGTTGTCGAGCAGGCCAAGCCCGCTCTCATCCTGGCAGGGGCCAGCTTTCAGATGCGCGATTTCGGCGCGGCCCTGGCTGCCGACCTGGGCGCAGGTCTGGCCGCCGACGCGATTGATGTGAGTGTTGAGGGTGGCCAGATCAGTGCTGTGCGGCCCTCGCACGGCGGCAATGTGATCAGCACCTACGCCTTCGCCGCCGGGCGCACCGCTGTGGTGCTGGCCCGCAAGCAGAGCTTTGCCGAGGCCAGCGATCAGGCAGGTCGTAGCGGTAAGATCGAGGCGGTAGCCCTGCCCGCCGCTGCCATTCGTACCAAGGTGACGAGCGTGGCTCCCAAGAGTGGGGCCGTCAACCTCACCGACGCGACAATCATCGTGAGCGGCGGGCGCGGCCTGGGCAACAAGGATAACTACTACAAGCTCATTCCAACTCTCGCCGAATCCCTCGGTGGAGCCTACGGCGCCTCCCGCGCTGTGGTGGATGAAGGCTGGGTACCCTACGAACACCAGGTTGGCCAGACGGGCAAGACGGTCAGTCCCAAGCTGTATGTGGCCTGCGGTATCAGCGGGGCCATCCAGCATCTGGCCGGTATGCGTACCTCGCGCTCGATTGTGGCGATCAACAAAGATCCCGATGCGCCGATCTTCCGCGTGGCGACCTACGGCGTTGTTGGCGATGTGAACGAGGTTCTGCCCCTGCTCACCGAGCAACTCAAGGCCCGCCTCAGCCGGTAAGATTTTGGATTTTGGATTTTGGATTTTGGATTGCCGTGGGCAATCGAAAATCCAAAATCCAAAATCCAAAATCCAAAATCACGCATATGCCGCCTCAAGCTGTGGCGTGATCGTCCGCCAATCGTAGTGGGCAACCATGTGGGCGCGGCCAGTTGCCCCAAGCCGTCTGCCGAGGGCCGGATCGTTCAGCAGGCGCAGGGCGGCGGCGGCAAAGGCATCCGGGTTCGCACCCATCAGCAGGTGTTCGCCGTCACGCAGGCCATCCACACCTTCGGCTCCCATCGGCGTACACACCACTGGCGCGGCCAGCGACAGTGCCTCCAGCAGCTTCAGACGCGATCCTCCGCCGATACGCATTGGCACCACGTAGACTGCGGCTCCGGCCACGTAGGGCCGCACATCCTCCACCTCGCCCACCACAATTATTGAACTTCCATTATGTAAACTTCGCACTGCCGGAGTTGCTGCTCGACCCACCACGATAAAGCGGGCGTCGGGACGGCTGGCTCGGATGCGCGGCAACACTTCGCCCGCGAACCAGATCACCGCATCAATGTTTGGCCGATAATCCAGCGTCGCCGTAAAGAGCAGGTCGGTGGGGCCACCGAGAGGCGCGGTGCCGGGGGCGAAGCGATCTGTGTCCACGCCGTTCGGCACGACGTGCAGGTTAGCGTGCGGCGATAGGCGGGCCAGGGTTGCACGATCTTCCTCCGATACAACGAGTACCCGGTTAAACACACCCAGCACGCGGGCCTCATACGCAGCCAGCTTGCGCCACTGGACAAGGGAGTAGACTCCGGCCAACAGGGCGCGTGGCTGCCCGCCAATGCCCCGGCGCAGGTCGCTCAGGGCAGCGCGGCGCTGGATCAGATACTCGGCGTTGAACTGGTCGAGGACGATCAGCGGCGAGCCGAAGCCACGGGCCATCAGGCCGTAACCCGCCATCTCCAGACTCGCGGCGTGAACCACATCAAACTGCTCGGCTGCCAGTGTGCGGCTAAGGGCATCGCGGCAGACGGCTGTCGCGTTACGCAGCGCCAGGTCGGGCAACGGGTTCGTCAGGGTTGTCCAGGCCCGGCGGCGCAGTGAGCGCGGCGGTGGCCCCAGTACCGTCGCCACCTGACAGATGTCGCGCAGGGGAGCCAGCGCCGCCACTGCCGCCACATTCGGCGCGAAGCTGAGGCAGGTGACGTTATGGCGAGCCGACAGCCCGGTTGTCAGGTTGAAGATTCGCAGCGCGCCACCGCCCCGCGCAGGGAAGGGCGGGTAGGGCGAGAGCAGAAGAATTCGCATCTAAAAAATCGGCAGGTAGCGATCAATCTCCCAGGCCGACACGAAGGAACGGTAGCTCTCCCACTCCTGCTGTTTGGCGTCCACAAAACGCTCATAGATGTTTGCGCCAAGAGCGGCCTGAATGACCTCGTCTTCCTGCAGGGCGGCCAGGGCGGTGCCGAGCGAACTGGGCAGCAGGGACAGCCCACGGGCGCGGGGGTCAATGTGGAAGAGATCTTCCTCAGCGGCCTCGCGCAGAGTCAGTTTGCGTTTGATCCCATCGAGACCGGCAGCCAGCATAACTGCGTAGGCCAAGTAGGGGTTGCAGGACGGATCGGGGCAGCGCAGCTCGATCCGCGTACTCTGCTGGCGCCCGGCGGTGATACGTGGCACGCGCACCAGGGCAGCGCGGTTGGTGCGGCCCCAGGAGATATACACCGGGGCCTCGAATCCCGGCACGAGCCGTTTGTACGAGTTCACCAGGGGTGCCAGGATCACACACATCCCACGGGCGTGGGCCAGCAGCCCAGCGATGAACTGGCGGGCCACCTGCGAGAGCCCGTAGGCGTCGGTATCATCAACAAAGGCGTTCTTGCCCGTGGCCAGATCGATCAGACTCTGGTGGATATGCATGCCGTTCCCGTTCACCGAGGCCAGCGGCTTAGGCATGAAGGTTGCGTAGAGCCCGTTGAGCTGGGCAATCGCCTTGAGGGCTACCCGCGTCGTCACGGTGTTATCGGCTGAACGGATTGCTTCCGTTACCCGCAGGTCAATCTCGTGCTGACCGGCGGCCACCTCGTGGTGGGCACCGTCGGTGACGATTCCCATATCGCACAGGGCGTGCACCATCTGGCGTCGGATGAGGGTCGCCTGGTCGGTAGAGACATCGAAGTAGCCAGCGTTGTCGTGAGGGATGGGGGTACTGTTGCCCTGCGCGTCGCGCCGGAACAGGAAGAATTCTAGCTCGGGGGCCACACGAAACTCGTAGCCAAGATCGGCGGCATGCTTCGTCACCGTCGCCAGAACGTGGCGCGGATCACCAGCGAAGGGCTTGCCGTCGGGCGTGTAGATATTGCAGATCAGCCGGGCGGTTGACAGGCCATCGTGCTGATCCCAGGGGATCAGTGTGTATGAGGAGGGATCCGGCATGAGGTACATATCGCTCTCGACCATGCGGGCGAAGCCCTCAATTGATGATCCGTCAAACCAGACACCGTGGTCGAGTGCGTCGGACAGTTCCCCCGCTGGGATCGTGACGGTCTTGACCATCCCGAGAATATCGGTGAACTGGAGGTTCACAAAGGCAACGTGGTGCTGCGCGACATGGGCGAGCAGGCTGTAACGCAAATTTCCCCTCATGGCGCGGGTACTCCTCTAGACATGGTTTCAGGTGTGAGGTTTCAGGTTTCAGGTCGAGCGCATCAGGAGGCGCTACTCATTTTCCTAT
>CAIXLU010000065.1 GCA_903920315.1 uncultured Oscillochloris sp. | reverse complement strand
GGCGCGCAGGGCGCGCTCCACCTCCGCCGCGCCGGTGGGCGCGGGCTGCGGGGGACTATTTTCGTCGTCGGGGTGGTCATCCACCGTTACGCCCCAGCCGCGTAGGGCGGCCTTGCAGCGGGCGATGCCATCGCGGGCTTCGCGGATGCCGTGGCTGACACCGGGCGGGGTGTGGGCCGACCCCAGCAGCGAGACTTGGTCGAGGTAGTGGGCCAAGGTGGCCCGATGGGCTTCCAGGCGGCGGCGCTGCGGGGTGATCTCATCCGGGGACGGCCAGGGTTCCGTGCCTCTCCCTCACAGCGAGAGATCTGAATGAAGAGTCCACCCGCACGGAGGCATCTCAATGTCTCAGCGCTCATGAACCTTCAATTCAGATCTCTTGATGTGAGGGAGAGGCGCGTCTTTCTATAGGACATCAGTGCAAGATCAGTGGCAGGTAGTCGTGATACTGTGGCGGATTAGGTACAGTGAAGTTCTGACCACTGATATCAGATTGTAGATTGATCGTAATACTCGGTGGGCTGAAGGTAAAACCGCTTAGGCTTGGCGTGAGCGTATAGTTACCTGCAGATAGGCCACTAATAGTGTAGCTACCATCGGGAATGGTCGTTGCTGTAATCCCTGCTCCAAGCAAGACAGTGACCCCAGCGACCCCAACGCCGCTGATCGTGCGAATGGTGCCACTCGTCGTATAGCCAAATATCTCCTGACTAGATGCGTGGAAGGGGCGATTGTCTATGATGGGACTAGCTGCGAGACTGACAACAGTGGGTTGACTACTCGATCCCGTGCGTATGATCGGTACCGTTGGCTCCAGAAGTACCAATAGCTCGGCCCATTTGGGAGCATCATGGGTGAGCATAAGCTGAGTGGGGTCGGCATAGTAGGTGAGCTGATGATCAGGCAGGAAGGGCTTGGTCGGATCACTCGGATCAGCCTTGGTGGGTCGGTAGTCCTGCTCGCCGAGGGGAAGAAAGATTGACAGCCCTTTTGCGCCGCTCAAATTCCACAGCGTACCTTCGTAGCTACCACTCTGCATCCGGTTAGCAATGATAACGGGTGTAGCTCCCATTGCTGCATTGACCACATCTCCGGCAGCAGCTTTGATATCTGATGGAATAGTAAGGCTCGTATCACGGATTCTGGCTGCAAAATCAACCAGATCGACATAACCTTCGCGTGGATCGAGGGTTAAGCTGCTATCGTAGTCGAACTTCTGAGTTTCGGTGTAGATCTGCTTCAGAGCCTGTACCAGTGGCGTGTCATTCGTTGGGATTGTGGGTAGTGCCGCGATCAGCCGTCCAGCGAGGATATTGAGTTGGACAGCCAGGTTGCCCGACACCGCGCTCCGCAGTTGACGGAGATCCAATGCGCTTATGGTAAATGGATTCAGTTGCGAGGTTGTGCCGACGTTATACCGAGCGACCAGACGCTTGACAAGATCAAGTGGCGTGGCACTTGAAGTGAGTCCGTTTTTCGCCAAATAGTCCTGGTAAGGCAGTTCGGCAAAGAGGAGATTCTCGCTCGCAAGCATATAGTCGGCATAGTCACGCACCTCATACGCATTCTCGATCATGCTCATCAGGCAGGCGTCTATAAAGAGAACATCAATATGACCAGCGTCATGGAGAGCCTGTCCAAGGTTACGTGTAGCCAATGAGCTACCGCCGGGGGTAGTGAGATCTAGGTTGAGACCACGCCAACCCCCAGACTGGACTCGCCTCATATTGCGGGGTTGACCAGGTGCATCAATGTCAGATGCCCATCCACCCCCGTGATCAACAATTGAGAGCATGCTGTAGCGGGCACCAGGGTAGGTTTTGCGTGCCCAGGTGACGAAGGTACTGAGCGTGGCAGGATCACCCGTGTCAAGTTCGTGGGCACCAACCGAGCCATTCATTCCCCCCAACCAGTAGGGTGAATTGGCGGCCTGTTCGGTGATATCCACTAGCCCACTCTGATCGCGGGTATAGATGCGTGTATCGCCTCCACCAGCTTTGTCACCGTCAAACAACACCACCAGCCGCATATCTGGGTTGTAGGTCATACCTTGAAGCCGAGAGAGTAACCCTCGCATCTCTGTAGCTAGGCTTATGCTGCTGCTCGATCCTGACGCATTATTATCACCGGCCAGGTAGAGCAACGTGAGCCATGTTGGACTCTTTGGCGGGGGTGGGGCCGTGTCAGGGCAGGAATCTTCACATACGAGCAGGCTATAGCTGCCGACAGCGTTCTGATCGCCTGGTGCAATATTGATATGGTAAGTTCCGGTCAGTGAAGGAACAAACTGCACACGATGATTAATAGTATTTAGACCAGTTGGTCCGCGGGCACAGTTCCCAGCTAATTGGCTTCTTGCCGAATCATACACATTTATACAGGTGCTGACCCCCAGGGTACCGATCACATTAAATAGCTCGATCTCATAAGTCTGTCCAGCAAAGGCATTATCAATACGATACCAGTCCTGGTCAGCGAAAAAGGTACTATAGATCGGGTCACGCAGATCAATCTGGCTGGTCAGCCAATTGTCTACCCCTGGCTTGATAGGGTAGCTATTCCAGATTGCATTATTTGGCTCGAAGCTAACCGGATCCCAGTCGGCTCCAGGCTGATCATATTTGGGCAATACGCGAATGCTGTAAAAGCCCGAAACGGTATCAACATTGGGGCGAACGAGGATGTAGTATGTCCCACTGTCTGATGCTATGAACTCCATAGAGTGATGAACATTCCCGGCAGAGTGAGTCTGATCGTTCGCGTTGCACTGCCGGGCAACTTCTACCGCTGAGGGGTTGAGTACAATCATGAAGAGTCCTCTGTCGTTCCCCGCCCACGGAGCACTACAGGTCATACCTTCGGCCCCCAACGCCTGAGCAACATTGAATAGTTCGATCACATAGGTATTCTTGGCTACTGCATCAAAGCGATACCAGTCATAGTCTGCTGAATAGGTAGCGTAGTTCGGGTTGCGCATGGCGATATCGCTGGTCAGCGCGTTGGCATAGCCGGGTGTAATCGGGTAGGCGGTACGGATCGAGTTGTTTGGTTCATAACTTACATCCCATTGACTACCACCTGGCTCATTGTAGCTTGGGAGGATGCGCAGGCTGTAAAAGCCAGTTGCCGTATAGCTGTTCGAGAGTACCTTGATATAGAAGGTGCCGCTGCTTCCAGCAGTAAAGTTCTCACGATGATGGACATTCCCTGTCGAGTGGCTGGCAGCATCACATCCGCCAACTCCTGTCATTTGTGCCTGAGCTGGATTGTAAATGAACAGACCCAGCCCTTTCTCACCAAAGTTCATACCAGGGTCGGTACAGCGGTATCCCGTATCGGCGAGGGAATTGGCCACATTGAAAAGCTCAATGACGTAGGTTCGATTTTGTACGGCTTCAAACGCATAGACGTCTACATCCTGGGGGGTATCGATATTTCCGCTGATCGAGCTATACATACCAATTGATGTCAGCATCTGGGCCTGAAAAAGAGTATTATTTGGTTCGACCTCTGAGGAAGGCGAGGCATACGTTGGAGATACTGGGCGAACGACCAGAGTCATTGCAAGGGATACGATGATCACAATGGGTGAAATCCAACGACGATAATGGCGGAACATTGCTATCCTCCCTTCATAGAACAAAATATCGTGTCAGGCATTGCTCGCTGTAGGAAACAATTTGTCAAGCTGTTCTAGCAGATCAGTCATCTCCTCCACCAGATAGCCCAAAGCATTCTTATGAGCGAAGGAGATGACGAGCAGTGCCTCGGCACGGGCATTGACATAGTCGCCCTGAACCCGGGCCAGGTGTGCCCTGGCCGCACGGATCAGCGCTTCATCGTATGGGTCGCTACTCTCCTGTTGGTACTGCCAGGCTTTGGACAGGTCGTTGGCAGCAGTAGCAACCTCACCCAGTACGAGATGGGCTTTGCCCAGTACACGCAAAGCACAAGATTTAAAAACGTGGCTCTTAGCGAGATCGAGAGCCTGTTGTCCATATTCTGCAGCAGCGAGAGCATTGCCCTGGCGCAAAGCAATATCGCCGAGCTGAGAGAGAGATTGCGATACCTTATCCCAAATACCAACTTGCTCCAAGATCAGCTGTGCCTGCTTGAACTGGTCAAAGGCCATATCGAGTTGACCCTGTTCATAAAACACCATGCCAATATTGTTGATGGCATCGGCTTGGTTTTCCTGTAGGTTGTATTGCTCGCTCAGGTCGCGGCATTGTTCATAGCATCGTAGTGCATCGCTTATCTCGCCACGTTCCTGGTGGATTGTTCCTAGACCATTGATAATATCCCACTGGCTGGCCAAGTCACCAACCTGTTTGGCCAGACGGAGGCTCTCGTTATAGCACTCCAGAGCTTGAACCATTTGATCGCTAAGTTGATAGTAGTGACCAAGGTTGTACCGAACGGTTGTTTCTAGGATGGGGTCAGCAGTCTGACGGGACAGGGCCAGGCACTGCTCCAGATCTGTGATTGCCGCCGCGTAGAACCCACGCTCTCCGGCAATGGTGGCCTGACGTTTGATCAGTTCTCCCCGCTCGTGGGGACTCGCTGGTGCGCGTGGCAAAGCCGCCAATCCAGCTACACAAGCAGCATCAGCGGCGTCAAAGTCGCGACGCCGCATCAGCACTTCGGCAAGCTGAATGTACAATCGAGTGACCTCAAGGCTGGGTAGCGTTTGATTCGTTAGTAGGGCCAAGCCATCTCGGCAGGCCAGTTCAGCAGCCTGGGACTGACCAGTACGTTCAAACACCTTGGCAAGTAGAATCTGACGATGAGCCTGGGTTGAGGCAGGATCACCAAGTGTAGCGCCAGCAGCAATGGCATGCTCCAACCGGTCATAAGCCAACATGTACTCGCCCCGTAGGGCCAGTAGCTCAGCCTGGACAGTATCTAATGCAGCGGCCAAAGCAGGATCGAGGTTTGTAGTAGCGATCTGATCGACCAGATTGGACAACAACGTTGCCTGGCCGTTATTGATCGCTGTAGACACATGGTCTACGGCTAGCTCTGCTGCACGGATCGGTACATCAGCCCGCAAGTAGTGATGAATCGCACGCAATGGATTGGGTTCTTTCGTTTCGTAATATGCAGCAGCGCGGCGATGTAACTCAACCCGTTTGCATGAGCCTAGCTCTTCGTAGTAGAAGTGTTGCACAATCGCATGCTGATAATACACTCTACCCACCGCCGTCTCCTGAGTCATCAGTAGGTAGCGGTCACTTAGCGTACGGAGTAGACGACGCACGCTGCCCCCATCAATCAATGCTTCGATTGCCGGACGGGTACCACCCGGTTCGAGCAATACCGCAATGGAATGCATCGCATTTTTTTCATCTTGCTTCAGACCCTTGTCGATCACTTCAAGCAAGTAGCGCTCGATGTCAGGGACTTCAATTAGTGCATTGATCAATTGTGCTGGGTCGGAAATACGGCGCAGGGCATCGGCAGCAAATACGAGCAGTTGAGCATTGCCTCCAATATGTGCATAGAGTTGAGCCTCAAGATCAGGATTGAGAGCTATTCCTCGCTCCGTTAGCAACAACTGTGCATCGGCTATACTAAGTTTGTCGAGTGCCTCCACGGTATCGTTCATCACGGGTGGAATCCTTCGTGAAGTGATCACCACCCGTAGCTGGTGATTGCGCAGCAGTGGGTGCAGGTGATCCAGAAGTGGCACGAGCTGAGGATCTTCATCCACCCAATGCAAATCATCTAGGCAAAGTAACAACTCACTTCCTTCAAGCAGTTGCACAAGGAGTCCAAGCAATATGTTTGTCGGGGGCTTGCTACCGCTGATCTCGGAGCGTTGGTACAACTCCCAAAGCATAGGTCGTCCTCTGTGAGCGAGAAAGCCAGCTAGCGCCCAGATCAGTGAGTCCACGCCTTCTTGTTTGCAAAATTTGTGCCAGAAGGTCGTCGCCGGATCAGCTACTTGGCGAGCCAGAGCAGAAGCCAACCAACTCTTGCCTATGCCGGGCATACCAGTGAGTATCACTATCCCGGTTTGTGCCAGAATCGTGCTGTATTTTGCTAACTCAGTCGCACGGCCAACGAACCCAGAAACATTGGGTATGTGATCGGGGGATGGTGGTGGCAGGATGGTTGGGATCGTTGGCGTGTGAACCTCGTCCTGCCAAATTCGCCCATCCGCTATACGCATAAACAGCGCGGGCTGCCACCAGTCACCACTGCCACGTAACACCTGTCGAGCAACAGCCAGCGCTCGATCCACCTGACCATCGCGCTTCAGTTCAGTAAAGAAGGTCGGCAGCATTTGTGCGGCACTTGCCATAGACAGGTTGCCTTGCATGGCCACCACTGCAGGCACCCCAGCGATAGCCAGTTGCGGACCGATCCCGGCCAAGGCTTCACCCGCACCATCACTGGCGCTCTGACAAGAAAGCAGCAGCGCCAGCAGGGGGCGACGCGGCAAACGAGAGATTGCTTTAACCAGTTTGTCCCCCTCAACCCCCTCAACTCCACCATGACCATCGTCCAGCCAGAGGTAGGATCGTTTGCTGCGCAAGGTGCCATGGGCCACCAACACCATGATGGAGGAACCATCGCGTAGCGCGGCGACCAAGGCATCAAGGGTGACTCCAACACCTTGGCCCGAGGCGACGATTGCGGTGGGCAGATCGCCAAGGGCGGATTGGATGCGAGTCAACTCAGCAGAGACATCAACCGGGGCAAGGTTATAGCGGGCCAGGGCAGTGGAGGGCGGGCCAGCTACGGCGAGGAGAACACGCAGAGCGTCGCGTGGGCCGATCTGGAGCGGGATCATATCAGTGCTATCGAGGTGGCGAGAGAAGAGGATGCGCTCGGAGCAAGCCAGGGGATCGGTGATATTAGGTACCTGAAGGGTTTCCCAACGCAGGGCATGGATCGCACCATCATCAGTGGCAAGGTGCAGTCGCAGTCGCAGGGGGATGTTGCGACTCTCAGCCTGGGCACGAGCTTTGACGAGCGCCTCGACAACGCGCGAATCGGCGAAGAATGCCTGGCTGAGCGTAGCTCCGTAGGCATCGGGGGTCAACTGACGTTCGGTGAGGAGATCGAAATCAAGACGAACCTGCGGCGGGGCACCGCTGATCAAATGGTCGTGGGCGGCGGAGGCAGTTAGCTGGAAACGAGCTTCGAGAGCGTAGTCATCGCCACTCGAATGGCGCAGCGAGATTTCGAGATCGGCAAAAGGAGTCTGAGTAATCATTGGTAGTAGTGGCCTCTCTTAAGCTGATACCAGGGACTGGTGATGCTGGTACTCCGCCCGGGCAAAAATGATGGGTCGCCGCCTCAGCATAAGGTGCAGCATGCTGCACTCCAACTTATCAAATTTGCTCGGCTGGAGTACTAGGTCGCTGATTGTAACCTATCATTCGCACATTTGCAGGGCCAAGTTCCTGGGCGACAGACTCAGGCCAGGGAGTCGCGCCACACGATCAGATCGGTAGATCTGAACTGAAGGTTCACGTGCGCTGAGGCACCTCAATGCCTCAGTGCTGGCAGGTTCTTAATTCAGATCTGCCGATTTCAGGACGAGGCGCGATTCCCTGACGGCATGGTCGGTTGCTCGGCGATAGGGTGCGGATGGCACAGCGGCGGGCGACTCGGCGATCAGGGCGGTGGATCGCCGCGCCGCCCCCACAGCTAACAGGATCATGAAATACCCTACAGGCCGTACTGCTCGCGCACCAGTTGTCCGAGTCCCAGAGCGTCCAGCTTGGACATGGGTACCCGCAGCGTCACCGTCACCACACCGGGGTTCCGCCCGATCTCGATGCCGCCGGTGATCGTGGCGCGGTTCTTCACCTCGTCCACACTCATACCCAGCAGGTCGGCGGCGCGCTGGAGGCCGTTGTCGGTGGCGGCGTTCAGGTTTGGCCCGCTGCCGACGAAACTGACCGGCCCACTCTCTTCGACCCCCGCCACCACTCCCCACCTTCTGGCCAGCGCCTCGGCGGCGGCGCGCTCCTCGGCGCTCAGGGGTCGCGCCAGGGGCGGCAGGTCGTCCGGGCGCATCAGCAGCAACGGCCCCGCATTGCCCAGACCCTTGAGTACGCTGACCCGCAGCGTCGCCCGGCCCGACACATCCGCCGTGTGCCCGGCGATCTCGCCGTCACCCTGCATGGCGTGCATGTCGCCCAGGTAGACCCCGCCACCCGGCACTTTCACCGGGCAGATCAGGATGGCCCCGGCCCGCACGGCGTCAATGTCCATGTGCCCGTCGGTACGCTGCTCCAGATCCTCGGCGGTGAGGCCGTAGGCGTGGGGCGCGCCAACCAGAAACTGGCCGAAGTCGCCTGCATTGTGTGAGTCGGGCATATCCACGGCAGGGGTGGTGCCGATGTTACCCAGGAAGGGGCGCATGCGCGTGGCGACGAGGACGAGGTCGGCGGGAGCGAAGGTGAGGATCGAGTACTGCTCGGCGTTGGCGGGGAGGGCGCTATTGCCACGTGGGTTCTCGGCAGCGCGGTCGGCCCCGGCACGGTCGAGGGTCACGGCGATTCCGGTGGCCTGGTCAAAAGCCATGGTGTAGCCGTGAGGCATGGAGAAGGAGCCCGCCGGGGTGCCGCAGGCATTGCAGCGGATCGCCTGCTGGCCCGTGCCCTCCACATGGGTCTCAGGCCACGGAGTACCGCAGCCAGGGCAAAGGTGAGCCACGTAGGGGTCGCCCTTGCACGCGGTGGGGATCGCCCCGTCGGTGCCGGAGGCGGTGGCGAGGGAGGTCACCTCGATCTGCTCAATGCGGATGACCAGGCCATCGCCAACCTCGGCGCCCTCAACGGCGACCGGGGCGGTACACTCGTGGCCACCCCGGAAACTCGGGGTAATCATTGGCCCCCAACAGCCGGGGGCGGTCTCGGCAACGATAACGCCGCCGTCGGCAACGGGGCCAACCATGGGCTGGCTCGGGCCGACCTGGCCACGGGTATAGCGGGCGATCTCGACGCGGTCACTGACGGGGTTCGCCACTGTCATAGGGGCATCCTCTTTCTTACGTAGACAAGGTTTCAGATGCGAGGTCTCAGGTTTCAGGTCGAACGCATCAGGATGCGCCACATTCTGGCCTGAACGGTAAAGTATCTGCGAACCTTGTCGTAGCGCGGGAATGCCGCACGGCACAGCGCCGGCGGCGGGGATCGGGAGGGGTGTGTGAAAAGGGTGTACGAGTATCATATCCCAGCGATGTGAGTTCGGTCAATCCGAGATGGTCGCAGGTCACGGCGAGATCACCGCAGGGGCAGCGGGCGTGCGGTGCCGTGCGTTGGTCGTCGGACTGTACGGGAAATCAGAGTCCCGCGCTGTTCTTACGCCGTCTCCTCCCTGCGCCGCCCCCAGACAAAATAGGCCAGTGGGCCGACGAAGCTGACCAGCGAGGCGACAGCCCATGCTGCCTTGCTGCCGTTGATCTGCTCCGCCGGGCGGCGGCAGATGTCCCACAGGGCCGCGCCCAGCAGGCTGATCTGAAGACTGGCCAGAGCCACGATGAGCCACCGCTGGGCCGGGGGAACCTCACTCCATTGAGTACGAGGCATGGGGAACTTCCTTTCTTACGTGAATCGTCGCCCCTCGTGGATGAAGGTCAGAATCTCATCGCGGGTAAGAGCAAGATCCACGCTGGGGACATCTAACGGCGAATGACGATCCTCAATGCGTGCAAGCATAAACACACTCCCATCACGGCGACGAATCCGCACCCCGCCTTCACGCTGGGCAAGATCTAAAAGATCCGCGAGTCGCTGGCGTGCTTC
>CAIXLU010000064.1 GCA_903920315.1 uncultured Oscillochloris sp. | reverse complement strand
GCAAGGGCGTAAGCACTGCCCAGCAGCGAGCGCGGATCAAGGGTCGCCCGAATCCGAATATGCTCGGCCAGCACCTCTGCACCAAGCTCGGTCGCCGGAACACTGTGGATCTGAGTGCCGGCAAAGGCGGCAATATCCTGCTGCAAAAGCAACTGCTTGTGCAGATCCCGCCCCCAAATCGTGCGCAGCGCATAGTCGCTCGTCTGCACAATCACCTGCTCAAAGGCATCGTACACCGTCGCCAGGCTATGCAGCAGCGTGACATAGCTTACGACAGAGAGCTGCCGCGAGCCGATTGCCTCGAAGAACGGTAGCCCGCCGATCCGCACATTCTGGTCGTACGTGGCAGCCTGTAGCGTCTCGGTAATGGATGTTGTCTGTGGCATGACAGACCCTTCCTCTCAGTGTTCTACACCAGTAGCGCGCTGGCAGACATATCATCTGAATCCGAATAGTCCTCATCACGTCGCCGGGCCGCCTCCAGCAGCAACTCCTCGCAGGTGGCCTCCATCGTTGGAACCGGGCTCGTATAGATCGGCGCAACCGTGAAGAGTCCCGAGTCCCAGCCCGCAAGGCGGTACACTGCCTCGTGGCCCTCCAACCCATCGCAGGTAGCCGCCACAATCAAACCCTCCCAAATCCAGACAGCCGCCGCAGTGCGGTCAAGGCGAGCCGCCAGATAGACCGAGCGCCGCTCCTGACAGAACGCCTGCAGCAGCGTCGGCGGACTCAGCAGCGAGAAGGAGCCATGCATATACATACGACAACTCCGTTGGCGTCGTGCGCCAGTTTCAATTCACAAAGATCGGCGCACCTGCATCACCACCGCGTTCATAATCGCTTTCAGCGTATCAAACACACCATTCCCACGCAGGGCCGATGCCTCGAAGCAGGGGCGCTGTTGGACATCGAGCTGATTCCGCAGTTCGGCCGCCGATATGACGTGCGGCAGATCACGCTTGTTAAGCTGCACGATGATCGGGAAGGTGCTAATGTCGTGCCCTAGCTCGATCAGGTGCTGTTCCATGGTGTACCAGGACTCCTGGTTCTCCGCCATGCGTCCGGCCTGCGAGTCGGCCACGAACACAACCCCGTCGGTGCCTTGAAGAATCAAGCGGCGGCTCGCCGCATAATAGACTTGGCCGGGTACCGTGTAGAGCTTAAACTTCGGCTTAAGGTTATTCACCTTACCCATCTCTAGCTGGAGAAAATCGAAAAGGAGTGTACGGTCTTGCTGGGTTTTCAGCGAGATCAGCCGCCCGCGCAGGTTGGCCGGAGTGCGGGCATGGATGTACTGGAGATTTGTGGTCTTCCCGCTCAGCGCTGCCCCGTAGTAGACGATCTTTAGGTTGAGCTCACCTAGCGCCCAGTTGATGAACATGTCTGCCTCGTAATGTCGCAGCCGCGAGGGGATCGGTCACCAGATATTGTCAATCTGGGCCGCAAATGATCGTTCGAAGTCTTCGGAGATCGCATCAGGTGGGGGAACCATCGCCGCACTGCCAACAATTGCTAAAATTTTGTCGCTTGATCGCTTGAGTGCCAGCCGCGACCACCCCAGGGGAACATCGCGGGCTGTTGCGATGAGCAGCAGCAGCGCCTCGCCAATCCGCGAGATGAGAATGGTCAGGTCGTCGTGTTCCTGCACGATCAGGTTGCAAGCCCGTTTGCCGCCCAGCAGACGACCAACCTCCATTGTCGCCATCATATCCCCCGCAGACAATGCCGCCACACTGCCAATATCGGTGCCAGTGCCGCTGTCCCAGCTCACGATGTCCAGGCCGCTCAGATCACCCAGCATCGCAAAGCGCACGTCGGCCTGCTGGCTAAACTGAGACAGCAGGTGCTTGAGTTCGTGAAGCTGTTGCGTAGAGAGAACTAACTGCGAGCGTGCCATTCGCGTACTCCTATACTGGCCGCCTGGGCGAGGTGCTGGGGGCGTCCTGTACCTCCAGGAGATCGTTGCCGAACAGCCGATCAAACTCGGTGTTAAGCGATGCCGTCAGTTCAGCCGAGATCACATCGCCGACGCTACCCTCGACGATCCGCATCTGACAGAGCTGGCTCGCACTACGCTTGAGCTGCAACCAGACATAACCAAGCTTGGGGGATACAAACTCTTTATCAAAGATAAGGGACAGCAGGCGGTGATTTCCCGCGTTGGCAGCGTAGACATCAAAAAATTCACCCTCTACAAGGTTCAGGTAGTGGGTATTGGGATCTCGCAGCGCTCGTCCAAGCTCAAACGAGTTCACAAAGCTTCCGGCGATCAGCGAGGTAATCGCGCTCAGATCGAGGTTGCCGGGATCCCCACGCTGGGCGACGGTGTTACCAATATAGTCGGTGTAGAGGATCAACTGCGCCTTCGTCTGCCAGCGCAGGACATCAAGCAACATCTCTACATCGCGCAGGGTTGCGGGCGGACGAACCTGCGCATCCGGGTCATCGGCCAGCGGCAGTCCCAATGCGCGTCCCACCGCATCAACCAGGGCTGTATCATCCTCAGGTTCGCTCGCCAACGTATAACCAAGCCAGCGCGCATCGCGCAGATCATCTGCCGGAGCCGCAGATGGATGGAAGAGCAGCGCACGCAGGTGGGGACTCCGCAAACGCAGACGCCCCGCAAGGCCGACACCACCATTCGATAGCGAGGCAACCAACAAGTGAAATTGCTTATGTCCCGCCTGAAACTGTGCTACCGCCGCTGAGCGAGCCGTCGTCACCCCTATCGCAACGTCATGGACGGTGGCGGCCTTAAGGATCGCCTCCTCCCATGCCTGCCTACGAGCGGCGTCACCCTCAACTATCAGGATACTATAGCGCATAGGATCATCCTTTGCATAGGTAGCGCTACGATGCCCTGACTGGTACTAGCTACCTGTACTCTAATGCCGGGCCGGTTCGGCATCAGCAACGGGCAGGCGGAAATGAAACGCGCACCCCTTACCATAGGCACTCGTAACCCAAATTTGCCCACCGTGCTGCTCAATCACCGCCTTCGTAATCGTGAGGCCCAGACCGCGCCCCGAAATACCCAGGCTCGCGGTGCTTTCGGCACGGAAGAAGGGGTCAAAGACCTGTTCGATTTCTTCGGGGAGCAGGCCAGGACCAGTGTCCTCAATGGTTACAATCATATCACCATCTTCATGGCGTGCGGCGACCCGGATCTGCGCACCGGCTGGGCTATATTTGATGGCGTTATCAATCAGGGATGCCACCGCACGTCCAAGGCCCTCTTCAGAGCCAACCACCCGTGGCAATCCCGGCTGAATATCCGTGGTGACATGCTGTCCACGCCGACCAAACTCGGCATACTGGGTGCCTACCGCCGCATCGAGCAGAAGATCCAGGCGCAGGGGCATACGATGATCCCCAGCCTGAAGCCGAATCTGCCCTAGGGCCAGCAGGTCGTTCACCAGCATCGTCAGTTCGCTATTCAGCCGAACAACTTGGCCGATCAGCCGCGACTGCTGTTCGTTCAGCTCGCCAGCGGCAGGAACTCGCGTGATCAACTCACGCAGCTCGCGCAGCGGCACCCGGATGATATTCGAGAAGTTCGACAGGAAGCTCTCGTTGCGCTCGCCCTCGGGAACCGTACTCGGCTGTGTTGGCGGGACTGGCACATCGGATACAGCAGACTCAGGAGGTGCGGCGGGAGCGGCATTGTGCGCCTGAAGAACAAAGGCCCAGAGCCCCTGCGAGAACTCAATCACCCGCGCTGTCGCCAGTCCCCCACCAGGGAGCTCGACATCACGCGGCTCAACCTTCTCGTCCATCAGCACTTCGGTGAGAAGCGGTGCCAGACAGGCTCCCCCGCTTGCGATCAGGGGCTGGCCATGAGCATTCCCACCGATCCCGAGCAAGTGGGCAAGGGCGGGAGTGTAGTCGGCAACCTGGCCCCTGCTATCAACGAGGAGTACGGCATCGCCAATCTGCGCCAGCAGTGAGCCAAGATCACGCATGAAGTGCGAGGAGCCGCGTGAAGATCCGAGGCGACCTGCTGATGTCCCCTGTTGCTCAATTGGGGCACGCGCCGACGATGCGCGGCCATCCCCGCCCCTCACCGTAGAGGTGTTCCCTGTCGGCGTAGCCACCTGAGACGGAGGAGCCGATTGCGGAGCCACACCCACATTCATCGCCAAAAGAGTACCAATACCGTGCAGCGTCGCATGAGCCGGCCCCGAGAGCGGTCGCGGACTCACCAGTAGCAGGAGTCCCCACACACGCTCATCGCGCAGCAAAGGCACGGCGGTCAGGCTGTCGCTGCCAATCCAGCTCTCGGCACCGCCAAGGCCACTGGTCTCAACTGACGTGGCGCTCCCAGTCCGACCACGACGGATCACACTGGCAACGACTCCGTGGTGGATCGTGAGAACCATCGGGGATATGCCACCATCCGAGGCCAACGATGTCAGTTGGTGCTGGTCAGCATCAAGCTGGCCCAACAGTGTACGCTGCACCCCAAAGTCACGAAATACCTGCCGTATATCGGGCATCGTCAGCAGCGCATCAGCCCCCATACGAGTCGTCATCGCCATCGCCATCGTCAGCCAGCGCTGCTCGCCCGGCATCAGTGCGTGGTATTCGGCTTCAGATAGTTTCACCTCAGACACAAGAGCCGCGATGAGCTTAGAGACATAGGCCCGTTGCACCTCAGTCTCCACCATCGTATTCATGGCGTAATCGTGATCGCTGAGCTGGGAAAGAACCAGGGTAGCCTGGTCAACATACTCCGGATCGGTGATGATCTGAGTACGATACTGCGAACCCTCCATCCAGGTCAGCAAAGCACTACATCCCTGCTGACCCGCAAGTACCAAGAAGGGTGCGACACCAAACGTCTCGGACAACACTACCACGTTACTCGTATCGTTTGGTCGCCCGCCGACAGTAAGCGCACCGCCAAGAAAGCAGCACGCCAGATCTGACGGACGATTGCGCAGCAGCAGCGTAGCAAGCGTCCGAACCTGCTCAGAATTCATGAGGCAGCCCTTGCTCCGTGGGATACCAAGCAAAGCAGGCAGCGAGAAGGTTTCTACAGCGCTGGTCATGGTACTTTCTCCTGGGCGCGAGTGGGAGGGACTCGGGGAGGATTTATCCCAATTCCGAAAAAGACCTTTACCTAACCCGTCACACTTCATTGGGTGAGGGACTAAAGCAGGCGTTGGGCTACCTGCAAAACAGACAGTGCCTCACGTGCAGCATACTCCGGAAGATGCCGACCTACTGCGACAGACAGGGCCTCATAGCTATGGCGTAGCGGCGTATCAGGCAACCCCTGGTCTGCCAACCAGTGCTGCATCCACCGTGTATAGCTACACATCGGTTCTGGGGTTCCGGCGGCGATACTGTCGGCGAGATAGGCCAGATACCAGCCAACCTCCGACGGTGTCTGATCGTCGTGTGGACTTAGGCCGACCGTCGTAAGCTGGCTGGCCACCTCAGCAACAATTCGCTCTTGGGCACCTAACAGTGCGAGGCCGCTCTCCGTCGTATCATCAATGGCGTGCAGTGCCACCCCCATAACATGTCGCAGTTCCGCAACTGCTTCCGCAGGCATCCGCGTTTCTGCTACCTGGTCGAGCAGCCACACCAACTGCCGGGCATGAAATGTGCTAAGGCCACGCGAAGTAAGATCCTGACGCATCCTGATCAGTTGCTGCCGCATCAGTTCAGATCTGCCGTTACCAAGGGCGTCAATCGCGTAATCAATAAAGAACCATGCATCGTACAACGATTGGTCACGACCCTCCGGCCCGTAGACCACCTGCCAGTGCCAATGGGCATCAAAGGTGGCGGCAACCAGAGCCTCAGCCAGATCCACGTGCAGATCCCCCATGTTCTGGGCGACCCCAGTATACGACAACCCGTCCAGCGCCGACTGAATTGACACAGAGACCGCCGACAGGGTGTGATCGGGGAACTGTTCGCTGGATGCGTTCCATATGCAGGTACAGATCTCGCGGATGCGACCCGTCGAGCACCCCATCATCTGGAACTGATTGCGCTGCCAGCGCACATGGTCGGCAAAGAGCATCGGCGAACCGTAATAGACGCTCTTTGCGAGTGCGACCAGGCTACTTTCAATATCGAGCGTCAGACGATCGGCGATCTCAGAGCCAAATCGCTGCTGCCAAAATGGCTGCGTAAGGATGAGACCGACAACCTCGTCGCGAAGCTGCCTACGACCGCTGTCGAGCAGCTTCGCGATCTCTATGCGATCCATGTGCCCTCGCTCTCCTACCAAGATCCCGCACTCACACTAGTACAGCTTCCTGGACATTCGTAGGTTGTTGTGTACTCGTCCATGTCGCGGTGATTCGGGGGCCGGCCGCCGGAACCCGGCTCCCGGCCCCCGAATCACCGGAGAAGAGTTGGCACACCCAAGCTCATTGCGAATTTTCGAAACCCTGTACTAGCATAGCGAGTCATACCATTAGGCACTTCGGATCTTCTCGGCAAGCACACGCGCAATCTGGCGAATGTCTCCCTGGAAGTAATAACCGTTCTGGACGCGAGATTGAAGATCTTCCCGCATCCGAAATGCCAAACCACCATACATAAAGAATGGGCGTGGCGACGGCATCTGCGCAATTAGTTGGCTTGCCGCAATCAGGCCGTGCGATCCCTCGACGGTGGAAGCCGAAAGCCCCAGTATCTGTGGGCCAAGCTGCTGAACCATCTCCTCAATCGTCGAGTTCGGCACATTCTGACCGAGGTAGATCACATGGAACCCGCCCCAGCGCAGGAAAAGGCTGATCATGATCGCGCCAATCTCGTGGAGTTCACCTTGGGAGCAGGCAATAATTGCCATCGGCCCATCGGGGTGATCTGACGAGGCATTGAACAGATTGAGCAGCTTGCTCTGCACAAAGCGGCTGCTGAAATGTTCGGCAGCAACGCTCACCTCACCACGATGCCACCCATCACCAATCGCTATCTGCACGGGCGTCAACAACTCATTGCAGATCTGCTCAGGCGTGTAGATCGCGCATGTCTCGCTCCACACCTGTTCCGCAGCATGCTGATCATAGGCGACAAGCGCGGTCACCAGACGTTTCTGGAGAATCGGCCAGCTCCGCAGGTTCTGGGTATCGCCTAACGGCAGCGCCGGAGCCATACTCGGGGCGACCGGGGCCACATCCTCAGCGGGTCTTTGCCGTGCGGAGTTACGCATCCACGCAGGAAGACCAAAATTCGTCCCTTGACCTGATGGCTGGGGCGGGCTGGAGGTCGGCCCAGGCTGCGCCGGAGAGTACCCCGGCATTGCATACGGCGGCTGGCTTGCGCTGGGTGGCGCGAAACCAGGTGTGGGGGTGCTGGGCGGTGCGAAACGAGGTGCGGGGGCGCTGGGCGGTGCGAAGCTGGGCGCAGGGGCAAAGCTGGGTGGTGCGAAGCTGGGCGCTGGCGCAAAGCTGGGTGGTGCGAAGCTGGGCGCTGGCGCAAAGCTGGGTGGTGCGAAGCTGGGCGGCGCGAAACTGGGCGCGGGGGCGCTGGGCGGCGCGAAACTGGGCGCGGGGGCGCTGGGCGGCGCGAAACTGGGCGCAGGATCGCTGGGCAGCGCGACATAGGGAACCTCCGCCTGCGGCGGAAGGAACAACGCGGCGGAAGAATCAACCGCAATCATCTGCTCCAGCAACGCCACCACACCGACAGCCGTCATCGTCGTGAGCGATTCCTCGGGGTCAAATTCATCTTGGCCCACCAAGAGGACACCCCACGGCAAGCCACGGATAGTGATCGGGATGGCCGCCACCGAATGTGCCTCTCTGAGCAAGGCATGCTCAGGGTCGGTGGGCAGAAGCGGCGCAAGCACGAGTTGGCCCTGAATAAACGCCTGACCGATCACCCCACTGCTTGCTGGCTGCTCATCAGGGCGCTGCGGACAACTCCACGCAATTGGAATCAACACGTCGCTATCGGAGCGGTAGAGGATTTCGCCAACGGAGCCGCAGTAGCGGCGCAGTATATCAATGGCCTCAGGTGCAACCTGATCAAGTGTGTGGCTTGGCAGAGTCAGCAACGATTGGAGATCGGGCATCTCACCGAGACAGCCGAGTATATCGAGGCGCTGCGCCTCGGAGTGGGTCGCCAAAGCATAGGCGACCTGCCCCCAATGTGCCCGATTCGCCAGAGCATCGCGCTCAAAGCTCTCGGCGTTAGGATGACCGCTGGCGAGGCTGAGCAGGAGCCTCGCCCGACTCACCACACGCTCATCGGAGGTGAGTACTCCCTCGAAGAGATAGCGGCGTCCGGAGCCATCACCCCGCTCGGTGATCGTCTGAGCGATCATTGCGCCCCAGAAGGTGGGGCTATCAATGATCAGAAACCACTCCTGGCTCATCGGAGTTCCGTGGGCCACAGACACAAACGTGATGCCCGGGATCTCGGGTGGCTCAATGTCAGCCTCACCGTAAACCGTGACACTCTGACAGAAGGGCACCAGTTGGCTGATCCGCCCCTGATGCATGCGGAAAAGGGAGAAGCGGAGCGTTCCCACGGCGACATGCGCCGTGTGACCTTGCTCCTGAGCCATCAGTTCGAGCTGTCGGCCAATCACAATCAGTGCGTCAGCCTGGCGACGCCAGCGCCGATCGGCGGGGACGTGGCTTACCAGCTTTGCGAGTGAAGGCCCGGCAGCACTCCGGGAGGCTGCGGCGATTGTCGGTGCGGTCATGACCATTTCCTCACACGCTCACTACTGCGGCAACGGTGCACAAGAGCGCTTCCAGGTAGGTAGTCCTTACCTATGATCCATTAGACACGAAGATTGACCCGATGCGTGTTAGCGGTACGCAAGCCTTCCGTTAGGGTTGTGTTAGGGAATTAACAAGTTGCAAAAATCACAATAAAACAGGCGACGACATACCACGGCAGTAATGGCGATTGACACCCACAGGAGATCCTTTATACTTCGTGTACGCACCACTACAATGGCGATCATTATATCGTACAATACCCCGTATTTTTTACTTTTTAAGCCGGGGTTCGCGAATACGTCACCGTATCGAGATGCGCTGTCGGCACCCGTCGGTCGGCGCGTGAGATCTCCAGAAATTGCGAGAAGAGTGTAACACTGTGGAATCCATGCCCATAGCTCAGAAACTGCCGAGTGCCGACCGGATATGGCAACCCACCCTCGAATCACTCTTTGATTGTTGGCAAGATTTCCTCCTTGCTCACCACGATCCCCATACTCTCAACCACGATCTGCTCAGTGTGGTGGCATCGGCTACCCAGTCTGATCGTGCTTCGCTTATGCGCTTCGACCCCGAGCACCGTCAGTTACGGATCACCACAGCGATCGGTATTCATCCCGATATTGTCAATCAGACGATAATCGGTCTAGGCGAGGGGATTGCAGGATGGGTCGCCCAACACCATCAGTCGCTGCTCCTGCCGAGTGGGCCAGATGTTCCGGCGCACCTGAGCGAGTACATGCATCAGCACGCCATTAGTTCGGCCTTATGTGTGCCGATGATGATCGGCGATAAGTTGAAGGGGGTTCTTAACTTGGCTCGCCTTGGAGATGCACCGTCCTTCACCTCAGAGGATCTCTGGTTTGCCACACTCATCGCCGATCGCCATGCCGCTGCTCTCCAAACGGCTCAACTCTACGAGGAATTATCAAATAGCGAACAATTCATTAATCGTGTTCTCGAAAGCGTACCCATCTCGTTGGTAGTGATTGACCACGATCTGCGGATCGTCTCGGCCAATAAAAATTTTTTAAGCAAGGCCCGCCATGATGAACGACAGGAAATTGGACGCCCTATCAGCCAACTCTTCCCGCCTGTGCTGATGCGTTTCCTCCAGCTTGAAGCAAAGATTAGCGCAGTATTCGCCAGTGGCCAGACGTTCGATGGCGAGAAGATGGTCTATCGTGCGCCAGGAATCATCACCCGCGTCTACTATTATCGGCTCATCCCGATTAAGAGCGGCCAACGGGTGGAAAACGTTCTGCTGCTGATGGAGGACATCACCGAGCGCGAGCAGCTTGGCGAAGAGGTGCGTCGGGCCGAACGCTACCTTGCGAGCGTCATTGACTGGGCAAGCGATCTGGTTGTCTCAATGACCCCGCAGGGCGAGGTTATCACATGGAACCGGGCGGCGGAGCGAGTCTCAGGGCTGGTTCCCGATCAGGTACGCGGCAAATCGTTCCTCTCGCTCTGCGCCGCCGACCAGCGCCGCGCCCTGGCGACACAACTGCGCCGCCTGATCCAAGATGAAGAGAGTATCGCTACGGAGGCGAGCCTGATCACATCGAACCCGCAGCAGCAGGTAGATGTGGCGTGGAACTGCTCGGCCATGCGCGATGATACCGGCGCAGTGGTTGCCCTGGTGGCAGTTGGTCGCGACCTCACCGAGCGTCGGCGCCTAGAGGCCCAGCTCGCGCAGTCGGCCAAAATGGCCTCGCTCGGGGTCATGGCCGGTGGAATCGCTCATGAGATCCGCAACCCGCTGGCGATCATCGCGGCGAGCGCACAGTTGCTTGATGAACACCCCCACGATGACGAACTGCGTCAGCAGTGTACCCAGAAGATCGTCGCATCGGCCCAGCGCGCCTCGCTGATCATCGAACACCTGCTCAAATTTGCCCACCCGCCGCAAGAGCGATTCAAGCTGCTCAACATTCACGCCACCCTTGAGGAAACCTTTACGCTGCTGGGACACCAACTTCTCGTCTCGCAGGTTGCGCTCCATCGCGACTTCTCGCCCGATGTGCCACGACTCTACGGTAACCCCGAGCTACTCCAGCAAGTCTTCACCAATCTCATCCTGAATGCATGTAACGCGATGCCACAGGGTGGAGAGTTGACCGTGCAGAGTCGACTGATTGACGATCTGATCGAACTGCGCTTCAGCGATAGCGGACATGGGATTATTGACAAGCATATGGCAAAGATCTTCGATCCCTTCTTCACCACGCGGGCGGTGGGCAAAGGTACTGGGCTGGGACTCTCGATCAGCTATAGCATTGTGCAGCAGCACCATGGCACAATGGAGGTCGTTAGCGAACCAGAGCAGGGGGCGACCTTCATCATCCGGCTGCCGATCACTGACACGTATCTCGCGGCCGCGCCGCACTAAGATTTTGCTGGGGGGAGGGCGGATCCCTATTGCCGTACGACAATCAAACACGTGAAAAAGACGCCTACGGAGGGTGCTACGA
Organism: uncultured Oscillochloris sp.; assembly: GCA_903920315.1. Classification (GTDB taxonomy): domain Bacteria; phylum Chloroflexota; class Chloroflexia; order Chloroflexales; family Chloroflexaceae; genus Oscillochloris. Next base: position 7,970 of record CAIXLU010000064.1, on the reverse strand, counting down.
ATGAAGATCCTGATCGTTGATGACGAGCCAGACCTATGCTGGGCCCTTGATCGGATGATCCGAACAACGGATGATATATGGATCAGCATCGCTGGTTGCTCAGCCAGTGCTATGGATCTCCTCAAACAGCACACCTACGCTGTGGCCTTTGTTGATGCTATCTTGCCTGATTCTAATGGTTTTCAACTCGCCCGACACATCCATACGGTTAGTCCTAGCACCTCCATTATCCTCATGTCAGGGTACTATTATCGTGAGGATATGGATGAAGCACAGACGCACATCGGCGGATTTCTCGCCAAACCCTTTCTGATCAGCGATGTACGCACGATTCTACAGCAGGTCTTAAGCGCAGACCAGATCCGGCAGGAGCAGCACCCGTGCAACACATATTGCTAGTTGATGATGAAGAGGATCTTCTGTGGGTGGTTGGTCGTGCCCTCCACGACGAGGGCTACACGGTGAGGATGGCCCATGATGGCACTGAGGCACTCGAAATGATGCAACGTCAGCAGCCAGATCTGGTTGTTCTCGATATCGCGATGCCCCACACCGACGGATTTACACTGTGCCAAACATTACGTGCACGCACCGATCTCGCAGAAGTACCGGTACTCTTCCTCACTGGGCGCAACACCATTGAGGATCGTATCCGTGGTTTCGATGAGGGAGGCGACGACTATCTGATCAAGCCGTTTGATCTGCGCGAATTGAAGGCACGGATTAGGGCACTGCTACGCCGAAGCGGAGCGAACCGCACACCTGCAGCACCAACAAAGATGCTTCGTGTCGGTAGCCTGAGCCTTGATTTGCACACCTGTGAGGTTGATGTCGCCGGTGCGGCAGTTCAACTCACGCCCGCAGAATTTGATCTGCTTAGCTACTTAATGCGCCATCCCAACGAGATCTGCTCAAGCGAACGGCTGCTGCGCGGAGTGTGGAACTACGCCCCCGACACGGCTGAGCCGGGCCTTGTACGCTGGCATGTGATGAATTTGCGCGCCAAGATCGAACCCGACCCGCGCCGCCCTGTTCGCCTCTGCACCGTAGCGCGCCACGGCTATATTCTGCGCGGTGAACGGGCCGCATAAGGAACAACGAATGGCAAAAAAATACTCGAATGTATGGCGGATCGCACCATTTGTGTATTCACTCTCCATTCGTTGTTCCGCCTAACAAAACCCTAACAGAACACTTGCGCAGAGCTAACGGCTAGAGGGACAATTCTGCGGTGTAATAGATTCGGATAGCATGATCCGAGTCTAGCCACCGCTTTATTTACAGGAGGAGAGGAATGGCTATCGAGAAAGTCAACGCATCGAGCAGTCTTGCCGAGGTTGTGGATCGCATCCTCGACAAAGGCATCGTGATTGATGCCTGGGTTCGTGTATCCCTCGTGGGAATTGAACTGCTGGCCATTGAGGCCCGCATTGTCGTCGCTGGCGTGGACACATACCTGAAGTATGCCGAGGCGGTGGGTCTCACTGCATCCGCGTAGTTTATAATCGTTCATCACAGCATTACTTATGTCGTTAGACAAGGTTCGCAGATACGTTACAGTTCAGGCCGGAATGTGGCATTTTGACGCGCTCGACCTGAAACCTGAAACTTCGCACCGGAAACCTTGTCTTGACCCTCTACACATAACATATGTGGCAGATTTCTGCCCATAGGATCACAGTTAAGGAGCCGTGCGGTGACTCTCCCTCAACACCACCGATCCGCCGATGTACGTGAGGCTACCGAACGCCAGATCCGAGACTATCGGCTCTCTCGCGTGCATACTTCATCCGCCCAGCGAGAATTCCTCGCAACACAGGCCGCGCAACTGCGCAGCGCAGTGGCGGCTTTCCGCGCCGACCTTGATGCCAAGCTGGCCCTCAGCGCAGCGGAACTGCGCTCTCGCCTCCACGAGAATGCTACCGCGCTGCGCAACGATGTGAACACGCTGCTGCAGAACTTGGCAGCGTCACGCAGCCAAGATTCCACCGCCGCGCACGAGGCACGCACGCAGGATGCCACCGCGCTACGCAACAGTGTGAATGCATTGTTACAGAACCTAGCAACGTCGCGCAGTCAGAATTCCGCTACCTCGCACGAGGCACGCACGCGGGAGGCCACCACGCTGCGAGATAGTGTCAATACGCTGCTGCAGAACTTAGCAACGTCGCGCAGCCAAGATTCCACTGCCTCGCACGAGGCGCGTGTACAGGAATTCCATCAGTTGCGTGAGCAGGTGTCAGCATACATCAGAACTCTCAGCGCAGAGCGCGACAGTCTTGCCACCAGTCAATCGGCCGAACTGCGCCGCAACCGGCAGACACGTGCCCAGGAGATTGCGGCGATGCGGGGCGCTTGGCGCACAGCTCGCCCTTTGTGGTCCGTTACCGCAGCACCAATCGAATCTGTGTATGTGGCCCCGCCAGCCACGCACACCACGGTGATTATTGCTGCGCCGGATGCGCCGGTCGAAGCCCCCGTCGCGCCGGTCGAAACCCCGCACGCTGCACCGGTTGAGCCGATTGAAGACCCTGCCGTGCCGATTGAATCCTCCGTCGCGCCGGTTGAAGCCTCGCACGCTGCACCGGTTGAGCCGGTCGCCACGCCGGTCGAAGCCCCGCACGCTGCGGAGGGAAGCGATCTTATGCAGCGGATTGGGCAGGTTGGGCTGATTGCGTATGCCCAGATGGCACGGGTGACGATCCTGCGCGCTCTGGAAGGGGGGACACTGGATGAAGAGCAGGAGCGGCAGATCGGTGCCCACATTGATGGACTCGTTGGCAACGTGCAATCCTTTCTCACCGAGATCCGCCACGCGCTCGGACAACTCAACAGCACTGAGCGCAGCCAGATCAGCGAAATTGTTGAGGGTGTACACCGCAATATCGTCACCCTTCACAATGAACTGGAGCATTCCCACTGGCCCACTGGCCCTGATCAGGTCGAGTCGTTCCGTCGGCTTGCGACGAACCTGCGCCTGCGTCTTGCCCCCATCCACGGCGATCTCGATGCGGTCATCCGATCACTTCAGGGCGACAAGCAGCCAGTTGTGAAGGAACCTGCACCCGAGATCGAGACACCTCAGCCTCGATCCTACCGTGATAATCTGACCACTATCCACGGTATCGGTCCCGCCTTCCAGCAGCGACTCGACCGCGCCGGGATCTGTACGTACATTCAGTTGGCCTTGAGCAGCCCGGAGGATCTACGCAAGGCGCTCGGCGATGCAGGTCGTCTGTCCAATGTGGACGACTGGATCGTCCAGGCACGTAGCCTCGCCGGCTTGCCATAGCGCAGGCACGAACCGGCAATCACCGTTAGACAGGGTTCGTGGGTGCTTTACCGTTCGGTCTACAGCCCGACAGCCCGACAGCCCGACACAATGCGCGATGTGAAGTTGTGGGGCTGTCGGGCTGTGGAGGGCATCTCGCTTCAATCTGAAACCTTGTCTAACGAAGGTTCAAGGGAGTGTTCTCCTCCCTTGAACCTTCCAGTGTACACAGTAGTGACGGAGCCATCCGATGCTTGAGACAGACGTACTCACCGGCAAGTACCTCTACGGTGTTATTCGCTGCGCGGACGCTCGTGCGATTCCTGCTCGCGGAATCCACGAGCGGGGTGCGCGCGTCTACACCCTTCCCTACCGCGACCTTGCTGTTGTGGTGAGTGACTCGCCATGCGAGGAGTACGACAGCACACGCCGTAATATGATGGCCCATACACGGGTGCTTGAGGCCGTGATGCAGCAACATACGGTGCTGCCAATCTGCTTTGGCATTGTGGCCCCTGATGCAGAGACCGTCTACGATCAGTTGCTTATCCAGCGCTACGACGACCTTGTGGCGAAGCTCGATCAGCTCCGTGGGCTGATTGAGCTGGGGCTGAGGGCATTCTGGGTTGATGAGCGGATCTTTCATGAGATTGCCGACCAGCAGCCCACTATCCGCGCCCTGCGTGACAGCATCGCCTCGCGTCCGCCCGAAAGTACCTATTATGATCGAATCAATCTGGGCGAACTGGTCGAGGCGGCGGTCATCCAGCGACGTGAGAGCGACAGCGAGCAGATTCTTGCGAGCCTGAGTCCTCTCGCCCGCGCCACCATCACCCACCCCGTCCTCACTGACCGCATGGTGATGAACGCAGCATTCTTGCTTGACCGCGTTGAAGAGGCGCGATTTGACACCGCCGTGCGTAACCTGGACAATAGTATGGGTCCGCAGATAATATTTAAGACTGTTGGGCCGGTACCTCCCTACAACTTTGTCACGCTCAATGTCGTCTGGAGGTAACAGTAGGTTCAGCGATGTCCCTCCGAAATCATGCATTAGGAAATTAGGCATGAACATCGTACAGATCGTTAGCGCTGCTCGCGAACAGCTCAGTATTCTGACTGGCCTGAAGGTGGACACTGTCTCGCGCGTTGGTCGCGAAGGCAGGGGCTGGGTTGTGGATATTGAGATGATCGAGCTACAGCGGGTTCCTAGCAGTAACGATGTTCTCGCCAGTTACCGCATCAACCTTGACGCCAAAGGGAGTATGGTGAGCTATGTGCGGACTCATCGTTACACACGGAGCGAGGTGCGGACGTAGAGCGCGCTCCATCGCAATGGCGAACATTTCGTAACACTATTCAGCTGGGACAAGGTTCGATCCAGCTTTACCGAATCTTTCCCTATGCTATACTGGCCTCGCTTTTGGCTGGACATACTGCGAGGGCAGTTTGATGAAGATATACAAAGCCCGTGCGCCGATGCGGATCGGTTTCTTCGGTGGTGGCACGGATGTCAGCCCTTATGCCGAGGAGCATGGCGGCAAGGTACTCAACTGCACGATTAATCTCTTCGTGCGTTGTATGCTCACGCCCAGTAGCGAACCCGGTATCACCATTCGCTCCCTCGACCTTCAAGAGGTGAGTCGGCTGGTGAGCGGGCGCGAGTGGGACGGCACGCTGAGTTTGCCCCAGGCCGTCCTCGACGCCATGCCCCTGCTCCAGTCGGTGCGCTCTGATGAGATGCCGGGCTTTAAGCTGACGATGTTTAGCGACGCGCCCCCCGGCAGCGGTCTGGGGTCATCCTCGGCCCTGGTGGTGAGTATGCTTAAGCTGCTCTACGCCATCGCGGGCCAGAGCTACGATCCCCATCAGCTCGCTGAACTGGCCTACCGCATTGAGCGGGTTGATCTGGGCATTCCCGGCGGCCGTCAGGATCAGTATGCCGCCGTGTTTGGCGGGATGTGCCTCTATCATTTCGGCAAAGATCGGGTGATTGTCGAGCCGGTGATCACCGACCCGACTGCCCTGCTGGAACTGGAGAGTTGCCTGATCATTGGCTATATCGGCGACCGCCAGTTGCTGACCCGCCACCTGATGACCGACCAAGTGCAACGTCTGGTCAAGGGCGATACTCTGCGGCTTCACGATGAGACCAAGGCTTTTGTGGATGAGTCCACCCGCCTGTTGCGCCAGTTGCGCATCGCCGACTTCGGGCGGTTGCTCCACGAGGCGTGGGAGGTGAAGAAGGCGTTCTCGCCGCATATTGCCCCGCCGATTGTGGACGAGGTTTATGCGATGGCTCGTCAGCATGGGGCGTGGGGCGGTAAGATCACGGGCGCGGGCGGCGGCGGTTTTATGGTTTTTGCGTGCCCCTTCGACCGTCGCCTGGATCTGGAACGTGCCCTGACTCAGTCCGGTGTAAATGTGCGGCCCTTCTCCTTCGTCTCCCACGGTGTCCAATCCTGGTGCGTGGAGGCGTAGCGCCATGCACATCCCGCGTATCGCCTACTGCTCACCTGTCAACCCCGCACCGTCAGGGATCTCGGATTATAGTGAGGAACTGTTGCCCTACCTCGGGCAGTACGCCGAGATCACGCTGTTTGTGGAGGATGGACTAAAGCCCACGAACCCGCACGTGGCCGCGCATCTGGAGGTGTTGCCGCTGCGCCGGTTGCCCCGCGAGTTGCGCCGCCGCCGCTACGACGGGCTGGTTTACCATATGGGCAATAGCCCGGCCCACGCCGGGATCTGGCGAGCTGCGCAGCGTATGCCGGGTGTGGTGGTGTTGCACGATCTGGTTCTGCATCACTTTATGCTCTGGTATGCCGCCAATGTTCAGCACGATGTGCAGATCTATGTGCGCGATATGGCCGAGCGTTATGGTGAGCCGGGCGCGCACATGGCCCAGATGATGATCCGTTCGCGCTTCACCGATGCGGCGTTCGATTTTTCTTGCTGTGAGCCAGTTCTGGCCTCCGCTCGCGGTCTGATCGTCCACAGTCGCTATGTGGCTGAGCGGGCCGCGATCATCCGCCCCGATCTGCCTTCCGCTGTGGTGCCGATGGGCGTGCCTCTGCCCGATCCGCTGGCCCGCGAGGTTGCCCGCGCCCGCCTGGGTCTGCCTGCCGACGCCGCAATCCTGGCGAGCTTTGGCCACATTAATGCCTGGAAACGGCTTGAGCCAGCCCTGCGCGCCATGCGCCATCTGCGTGATGCGGGCCACGACGCACGCTATATCCTGGTCGGTAGTGTCTCGCCCAACTATGATCTCGTCGGTCTGATCGGGCGCATGGGCCTGACCGAGTCCGTCACTATCACCGGCTACGTGCCCCGCGAGCAGTTTGAAGACTACGTGGCCGCCGCCGACATCTGTCTGAACCTGCGCTACCCCACTGGGGGTGAGACCAGCGCGAGCCTGCTGCGCCTGCTTGGAGCCGGACGGCCAACCCTGGTCAGTGCCGTGGGTTCGTTTGCCGAACTGCCCGCCGGGGTGGCTGCCCAGGTGGACACTGACTCCTCCGAGGGCGAACTGATCCTAAGCTACTGCCGGCTGTTGCTGGAACGGCCCGACGTAGCTGCTGCCCTGGGGGAACGGGCGAAAGCCTTCGTCGCTGCCGAGCATTCCCTCAACACCGCCGCCCTGGGCTACGCTCGTTTCCTGGCCCGGCTCTATGGCTGGCCAGTTCTGCGCAAGGTGCACGAGGAACCGCTGTGGGAGGCAGGGGGCAGGGGGCGGGGGGCAGGAGGCGGGGGGCGGGGGGCAGGAGGCAGGAGGCAGGAGGCAGGAGGCAGGAGGCAGGAGGCAGGAGACGGGGGGCAGGAGGCAGGGGCCGAAGATCGACCTCCATCCCCGCTGATTATGGCTGCAGGACGAGCAATCACCGAGATCGGTCTAGGCGAGGGTGATGCAGGTCTGCTACAGACGGTCGCTGAAAGGATTGCAGAGATGAGGAACTAATGGAACACCGGGTCGCGTACAAAGTTTACTACGAGGACACCGACAGCCTGGGGGTTGTCTACTACGCCAACTACCTAAAGTTTATGGAGCGCGGGCGCACCGAGTGGGTTGGCGCTCAGGGCCGACCTATTCAGGAGTGGAACCGCGACGGCTACAACTTTGTGGTCTACAGCCTGACGATGAAGTTTAAGCAGGCAGCGGGTCTGGGCGACATGATCGAAGTTGTGACGTCCGTGCGTATGACTTCGGCCTACCGGGCGCGCTTCCTCCAACAGATCGAGTGCCGTGGGGTGCTGCTGGTAGACGCCGAGGTAGATATTGTCTGTGTAGACGGCACGCAACAACTGCGCGAGTTCCCGGTGCTGGGGTGAAAATAGCCGATAGCCGATACCCGATAGCCGATAGCCGAGCATCAGCAGCTCTTTTCACCAGGTGTTGTGCGGCGAAGCCGCATGGTTGTCTGGGGTGACGAACTGCTCCAGTCAGCATCGCATCGTACGATAACGAGACATCCTCAATTTACGGCCACAGAAAGACGCAGAAGCCCACAGAAGTATGATTTTTCGCAATACCGCAGAAGTAACCCTGTGCGGCGACACCCGCCGGGGGCTGAAGGATGCTGTTGGCGAATCACATGTGTGGGGGGTTATGTCACCGGGAGCGGAGTCATTCCGGCATGCCGAAACGCCGCCGCAAAGCGGGAGGGACGGGTCTGCGCTTTCGGTCGCTCATCACACCACG
>CAIXLU010000063.1 GCA_903920315.1 uncultured Oscillochloris sp. | reverse complement strand
TCCCCCCGATGGGGGGAGGAGTCGACTCCCTCCCCCATCGGGGGAGGGCTGGGGAGGGGGAATTGCGGGATATGTAACCTTTTCAGACAACTTCTAAGACAAGGTTCAAGGATACTTTACAGTTTGCGATGTTCGTAGTGTGGGCTTCCAGCCCGCCAGATGTGCGTCGGCAGGCTAGAAGCCCGCACGACGAACGATAAACCTGACCCCTGACCCCTGACCCCTGACACCATGTCCTAGTGCTGACTCGCCCCGACGTGGGCGTGGGCGTTGTAGCTAGATCGCACCAGCGGGCCGCTCTCGACATGGCGGAAGCCGCGCTTCAACGCCTCGTCCCGAAACATGGCGAACTCGTCCGGGGTGACATAACGGTCAACCGGCCAGTAGCTCGCGTCGGGGGCGAGGTATTGGCCGATGGTAATCACGTTCACATCGGAACGACGCAGGGCGTCGAGAACCTCCAGCACCTCGGCGTTGGTCTCGCCGGCCCCGACCATCATGCCGCTCTTGGTGACGAGCTGGGGGTCGAAGGCGCGGGCGCGGGCGAGCAACTCAATGCTCTGGTCGAAGGTCGCGCGGGGGCGGAAACGACGGAAGAGCCGAGCGATACTCTCGATATTATGGTTAAGCACATCAGGGCGAGCGTCGAGAACCTGCTGGAGTGCCTCCCAGTTGCCGTCGAAATCGGGGATAAGCACCTCGATCTGGCAATCGGGTGTGCGCTCACGGATCAGCGTCATGGTGCGGGCGAAGATATGCGCGCCGCCATCGGGCTGGTCATCGCGGTTGACCGAGGTAAGGACAGCGAATCTCAGGCGCAGGTGGGCCACCGAGTCGGCCACGCGCTCGGGCTCGTGCTCATCAATCGGTGCGGGCTTGCCCTTAGCGATGGCGCAGTAGCGGCAACCGCGTGTACACGTATCGCCAAGAAGCAGAAAGGTGGCGGTGCGATGGTTCCAGCACTCGCCGAGGTTCGGGCAGCGCGCTTCCTCGCAGACGGTGTGCAATTCCAGTTCGCGCATCAGGCCCAGCACATCGCTATAGTTCTCGCCTGATGGCGCACGAGCCTTGAGCCACTCGGGGCGGCGCGGGCGGGCCGACGGGGCCAGTGGGATTAAATCTGTCATGATCGCTCTACCTTAGGCATATTTCAGATTGCAGATTTTAGATTGCAGATTTGCCGCAACAGGACGAGGTGCATGTACCCATACTGTCAGGCTGGTTTGAGTTGAAGTAGCCCTAAAACCCACGCTTTTTTGTTGGCAACTGCCAACCGCGCTATCACTCTCAGTCACGGGGGAACTCGGGAACCGCGAGAATCTTCGCTGTCTGGTTGATGTGGTGCTGGAGGTGTACAACAATGATTCGGAAAGCGTCGAGCAGACTGTAGGTGACGACATCGGCGGCGGGCGAAGAAATCACGATCTGGGCGACATCGAGAGATCGGCATCGTTCCATCAAGGCTATTATCTCACGGAGCTGGGCGGCGAAGCGGGACACAATATCGGCGGGGATGTCACTGGAACTAGGGAGGAAAACTTTCGGTGCGGGCACGAAGCCCTTAGCACCTGGCTCCAGCGTGCGGATCAGCAGCGAGCCAAAGAATCCCGGCAGCAGCGGCAGACGCTCCCAGAAAGAGGTCGTCTTGGTGCCATCAAGAATCTTGCCGATAGGTGTAACGTAGCCTGCGTTGACGATGATAATGTGTTCGAGACAATAGCCGATGCTCCACTCCTTGTCGTTCGGCTTCCAGTTGAGCTGGACGACGTTCAGGTCACGGAAGCGGCCCTCGATATCGGCACCCAGGGTGGTAGCCTCGGCGATCAGAGCGGGCAGATCAGCAGTCTGGACATTAATAAACATCGGATTCCTCGTTAGGGGCGAAGCATTGCCACCTGAATCCACGGAGAACTTCCGTATATAGCAATCCTATTTCGGTTATGTTAAGGAGGAGTCAAGGCTTTAGCCGGCTGAAGCCTTGACTCCTCTTCACCGCTCTAAGAGGATTGCTATACTATCCGTTAGCGCTGCTTCACCCCTCCTCTAGTGCCACATCAAAGACAGCGGCGAAGTGGCGGAGCAAGATGGGTTCGACCTCGGCGGGGACGATAGCACGGCCTAAAAGGGCACTGATCGAGGTAACGGCGCGATTACTGATCCCGCAGGGCACAATCTGGGCGAAGCCAGCGAGATCCGGGTTGACGTTGAGGGCGAATCCGTGGCTGGTGATCCCAGCGGCGCTCAGCTTCACACCCATTGCGCAGATTTTGGCCGAGCCGTCATTCACCCAGACCCCCGTAAGCCCAGGGACGCGCAGCCCCGTCACCCCACAATCGGCCAGCGTACGGATGATCGTCTCCTCAAGGTTACGTACATAGCGCCCAATATCGCCGCCGTGCTGCGAGAGCTTCAGGATCGGGTAGCCCACGATCTGGCCAGGGGCGTGGTAAGTCACATCGCCGCCACGGTCAACCTGAACAATTGCCACGCCACGGGCGACGAGATCCGCAGATGTGATCAAAATATTCTCAGGCCGGGCCTTATTGCCGAGGGTGATCGTCGGCGGGTGTTCCAGAAGCAGCAAACTATCGGTGGCGCGGCCCGCCGAGCGATCAGCGACCAGGCGGCGCATCCACTCCCATGCCTGGGTGTAGTCAACACAGCCGGGGCGAAAAAGGGTGATGGTGCGGGTCGTGAGCATAGAAAAATTATACCATCGGGTGAGGGAGTGCCTGATGTGAAAATAGCCGCTAGCCGATAGTCGGGCATCCGTGGCCATTTTCATCGGGTGTTGTGCGGCGAAGCCGCATGGTTGTCTGAAGAGGGAATCGGAGTCAGACACGACTCAACCCGCAGCCCTGCGCGCCCGCCGGTCGAGAATCAGGGAGTAGACCGTGTAGATCACGGGATAGATCAGCGAGATCAGCACCAGCGGTTGCCGCAGATTACCGCTAACAAACAGCGCGACGAGTACCGCAATCCCGCTTAGTGTCGCCCCGGCCAGATGGGCGCGCCGCAGCCGTGGGAAGCGTGTGATGTAGATGTAGCGCGTGGGCACAAAGACCAGCACCGCCAGGAAGACGATGATCAGCGTGTTTAGCCAGGGTGGGGAACTGGTCAGGTAGAAGTAGGCGACGACAATATTCCAGTAGGACGGAAACCCGACGAAGAAGCCGTCGTCATCGAGCTTTGCGTCAACACGCGAGAATCCGAAGGCGCTGGAGATCAGTGGCAGGCAGCAGAAGATAATGGCAGGCTCAAGCAGCATCCCAGCCTTGAGCATAAAAATCGCCGGTAAAAAGACATAGGATACGTAGTCAATAATATCGTCCATTGTACGCCCGTCGTACTCTGGCGCGTACACCTTCACCTTAAAGCGACGCGCAAACGAGCCGTCGGTTGCATCAATCACGATGCTCAGCAGCATCGTGAAGAGCGCTGCTGTCATCTGTCCGTTCAACAAGAATGCGGTCGAGATCATCAGGACGACCATTGTTGATGCCGTGTAGAGATGAACCAACAGTGCCTTTGTCCGAGCGGACGCTACCGCCCCGTGATCGGCGGCGGTTGAGGTGTGTGTTTCGTTGTTCATTGGTCGCTTTGCACTCGCTGGTCGTCGCTTGTGGTTAATAAACGGTAGCAGATAGCCCCTAGCGGCAGCAGCAGCCAGAAGCTACACAGGCGAAAGAGAATGGTCGCGCCAATTGCGGCCTCGGGTGGAACACCTTCGGCGGTGAGTGAGAGGGCTAGGGCGGCTTCAACCGTGCCACCGCCGCCGGGCAACGCGGTGAACGTGCTGACGACTAGGGCCAACCCGTAGGCCGCCAGCACGGAGAGCGGCGGGGCAGTGGCATCCAGGGCGTGGATTAGCATCAGCAGGGCCATACTATGCAGGAAGAAGACGAAGAGCTGGAGACTGAGCAACACCACGGCCTGCCGTGGGCGATCCACAATCAGTCGGCGATTCGTGTCAAGCTCGTCAACGATCTGGTGAACATGCGCCTCCGACCACCTGCGGCGCATAATCCGCCCCGCCACCTTGCCAAGTAGCGTCACCCAACGATGCAGGGTCGGACGCGGCCGTGTACCAGCAAAAACAATGGCCCCCACCACAATCAGCGCCAGGGTCGCCGCCGGGTAAGTAATCTGGGACGTGCTACTATCGCCAAGGAAGATGATCTTGTAGATCAGCCCGAAGCAGAACAGCATCAGCATACCGCCGATCCAGGTAAAGAGTTCAAGGCTGGCCAACAGAGCCACGCTCGTCGCCGGGATACCGCGTCGGCGCAGACTGGTGGTGAGGAAGGCGTAGCTCGCCACCGTGCCGGCTGGGATGGTCTGGCTGATCAGGATTGATACCATCGCAGCCGAGATCAACCAGAGCTGCGGGAGCCGGAAGCCAAGAATCCCCAGCACGCGCCCATAGATCTGCCCCGCGCAGACAAAGCCGGTAGCAACGGCAAGGACGCCAAGCATAAGCCATCCCAGTTGTGCATGCCGCATCAGCCGCATTGCATCGCGGATGGTGGGCCAGTTACGCATGCCAAGCGACACGACTGTGATGAGCAAGAACGCACCGACAATGAGAGACCACGGAATCCGGCGTGTGTGCATGTATTAGGCGCTACTTTAATGTGAGAGGAACAGTGGTCGCTCTTGCTACCGACCATTATACAAGCCCTTGGGGTAAGCGTGTATCCTCGGTTCATAGCTGAATCGGACAGGTCCGATCTAGTGTACAATTTGTGTGCACACGGGAAGCATACAGAGGGGGCGAGATGAGCGACGCGGCACAGCGTGAGGAGCTGAAGCGGCAGGCAGCGGAGCATGCTGCGAGTCTTGTGCAGTCGGGGATGGTGATTGGGCTTGGTGTGGGCAGCACCGCAATCTACGCGGTTCGGCGTATCGGTGCCCTGCTCGCCAGCGGCGAACTCCAGAATATTGCAGGTATCCCCTGCGCCCTGCGGGTTGAAGAAGAGGCCCGGCGGCTCGGCATCCCGATAACGACCCTAGAAGATCACGCGCACGTAGATCTGACCATTGACGGGGCTGACGAGGTAGACCCGCAGCTCAATCTGATCAAGGGCGGCGGCGCGGCCCTGCTGCGCGAGAAAATTGTCGCCCAGTCGAGCCTGCGCGAGGTCATTATCGTTGATGAGAGCAAGCTCTCTGCGCGGCTGGGGACAACCTGGGCGTTGCCGGTGGAGGTGGTGCCCTTTGGCTGGGGTGCCCAGGCCCGCTGGATCACCGCGCTAGGAGCCAAAGTGAGCCTGCGTCTCCGCGAGAATGGCGAGCCGTTGCACACTGATCAGGGCAATTATCTGCTCGACTGTAACTTCGGCCCGATTGACGACCTGGAGACTCTGGCAACCCAGCTCTCAACCCGCGTCGGTATTGTTGAGCATGGGCTCTTCCTGGGTATGGCCACCGACCTGATCGTTGCCGGAGCCGATGGAATCCGCCATATTCAGAAGTAAGGGTACGAAGCAATGCTGCATATTGCCCCATCAATTCTCACCGCCGATTTTACTCGCCTCGGAGAAGAGGTAACTGCCGCCTTTGATGCGGGGATCCGCTGGCTCCATCTCGATGTGATGGACGGTCGTTTTGTTCCGAACATCAGCTTTGGGCCGCTGGTGGTGCGTTCCCTGCGCCCCATCGCCGAGAGCTACGGGGCGATTGTTGACGCCCACCTGATGATCGCCGATCCGGATCGTTACCTGGAGGAGTTCGCCGCCGCTGGCTGCGACTATATCACCGTCCACGCCGAGGTCTGCCCGCACTTGCACCGCACCGTGCAGCAGATCCGCAGCCTGGGCAAGAAGCCAGGTGTGGCCCTCAACCCAGCCACGTCCTTGACCGCCCTGGAGGATATTCTGCCCGACATCTCCCTGGCTCTGATCATGAGCGTCAACCCCGGCTTCGGCGGGCAGCGTTTTATCCCTGAATCGCTGAACAAGATTACCCGGCTGCGGCGCATGATTGACGAGCGCGGCCTGAGTGAAAAGATTGAGCTTCAGGTAGACGGCGGAGTGAATAAGGATCTGATCGCCGCCGTGCGCGACGCGGGGGCGACGGTTGCTGTGACTGGATCGGCGGTCTACGCCCCCGGACGAGATCGGGCCGAGATGATCGCGGATCTCCAGAAGGCTCTCGCGTAATGATGCTCTAAGTACAAGGTTTCAGGTGTGAGGTTTCAGGTTTTAGGTCGAGCGCATCAAGATGCCACATTCCGGCCTGAACTGTAAAGTATCTGCGAACCTTGTCTAAGTATGAGGGTGACATTGCCCGCTTCGCAGGCAGTGTCATCCTCATAGGGAAGCAGATCTTCTTAATCATCCCATCTCGGCACCATGTCACCCTGAACGAAGCGAAGGGTCTGTCAGGAGGCCGGGATAGATGCTTCGCTTCGCTCAGCATGACATGGTGCCGGGATGCTCAAGAATTTTCAGAAAGCTGTACTAGTATAGATTCGTGAGGCGGAAGCTCATGATCCTCGCGGGCGATATTGGCGGCACAAAAACGATCTTGGCGCTCTTCTCACGCGCAGCGGGTGCCCACACCCCTGTTGTTGAGATGACCTTCCCAAGCTCGGGCTACACGAGCCTAGAGGTGATCATCCAGGAGTTCCTGGACGCGAACCCGGCCCCGGTTGAGTCTGCCTGCTTTGGGGTGGCTGGCCCGGTGGTAGCGGGGCGGGCCTCGATCACCAACCTGTCCTGGGTGATTGACGCTGCCGCTGTCCGCGAGAGCATGGGAATTGGCCCCGTTCACCTGCTCAACGACTTAGAGTCAATCGCCAACGCGGTACGCATCCT